>DASTZT010000039.1:0-3997 GCA_035764225.1 Ktedonobacteraceae bacterium | reverse complement strand
GCCACCAGACGGCAATCTGCCAGTGATGGGAGGCGACGCCCTTTACGAGTTGAACGGCTATCCTGGCAGTGCGCGGGCCGGTTTTAGCCATTTGCACTTTACGGCCTTTGCCTATCCTGATGAGTGGATAGCATTGGGCTATGGCAACAGCATACCGCCGTTTTTCGCGGAATATGTCAACGCTTTCGATCCCAACAGGCAGCATGCTGGAGGGGTGTACGGCTATACGCGGGCTGATAATGATGCTATTCTTTCTTATGATGCCATGTTGGCACTCTTGCAAGGATGCAATCTTGCGCTGAGCAACGGAAAGCTGAATGTTACGCCGCAGGACATGCAGCAGGGATTGAAAAAAGTGACCGGTGAGAATGCGATACAGGGTGTGAGCGGTCAGATTGCATTCGGTCCTAATGGCGATCCTGTAGATAAGACCATCGTAATTTTGTTCGTTGACCCCCAGGGGCATATCAAGATAGAACCGACACCACTGGGTCGTTTCCTGAAATAGAGACGGACGTGAGCACGTCTCTCTCTGTGTTGATAGTAGTAATTTTTGGAATAGGCAGGAATCATGAAATGTCCTTTTTGCGGCTCTGATAATCAGCCGGGCGAAAATTTTTGTACCAACTGCGGAGGGTATCTGAGCGCATCTCCCGCTCCCGTAGCGGCAGGGGGAAATACTGGCACAACCCAGACCCAGGTAAGCTCAAACGCCACCACTATCGGGGGAATTTCTGGCGTTTCCGGGGCACTGGCTCCCAATGTGCGCTTACAAAATGGTCGGTACATCGTCGAAAAAATCCTGGGGCAGGGAGGGATGGGGACCGCAGTGTTGGCACGCGATGCCAACGTCTCCAACAAGACCGTTGTAATCAAGGAGTTGATTTCTGACAATACCGATCCGGCGAAGCGCCAGGAGGATGTGCGCAATTTCCAGCGCGAGGTAGAGACACTGGCTCAGCTGGACCATCCTCTGATTCCTGCCGTGACCGATAGCTTCCAGGAAGGTACGCGCTACTACATGGTGCAGGAGTATGTGCCTGGGGAGAACCTGGAAGATCGCATGGATCGGGTGAAGAAGCCCATGCCGGAGCGTGAGGCGCTGGCCTATACGTCGCAGGTGCTCGATATCCTGGACTATCTGGGGCAGCAGCACCCGCCAATTGTTCACCGTGATATCAAACCGGCCAATATCATTGTGAGCAGCAAAGATAAACGGGCGCACCTGGTGGACTTTGGCATTGCTCGCGCTGATGCCGCCAAGAATGTGAAGCGCAAGCAAACCTCGGCACTGGGCACGCCAGGCTATGCCCCTCCTGAGCAGTACCAGGGGAACGCTGATGTGCGCTCCGATCTCTACGCGTTGGCGGCCACGCTACATCATTTATTGACGAATCGTGATCCGCGCGACTATCCGCCATTCACCTATCCGGCGGCACGCACATTAAACTCGCAGCTCTCGCCCGATATCGAGCAGGTGCTGAACCGGGCGTTGGCGATAGACGTGAATAAGCGTTATCAGAACGCGGCGGCGATGAAGCACGATATCGACGAGATTATGATGAAGCGGTTCAGGACATCGGGCGATACCAGCAGCTATACGTTGGGTACGTCGGGGCCAATGAGCGTCCCGCCAACGCTTCCGGCCACGCCTCGTCCTCAGCCAACGCCGATTCCGACGCAACAAGCGAGACAGGTGCAGGCTCCTCCGCCCCCACCGCCAACGCGCTTTTCGCCGCCATCTCGGCAGCCAGGAATGTTTCAGGGGCAGGCAATGCAGCCCAGGCGACAGGGTGGGGGAAACTTTGTACGCACCAGCTTCATCTTGCTCATCATCGTGGTCGCGTTGCTTGTCGGAGCCACTTTTATTCTGCCCCGCCTGGGTTCGCATCCTAACACTGGCCCTGGTAGCCCCAATCCGACGGTGACGATACCGGCCTTCGACAATGGCATTGGCGTCACCACGGTTGGCGATCAGGTGATAGGCATTAGCGATGGCAGTTACACCTTCGACACCAATCGTCCAGATGGTAATCTCAAGCAGCAGGCGGCGGACAATTTCCGACAGAAGAACGTAGGGAGCGCCGTTGCGCTGTGGAATCAGGCCGTCTCGCAGGATACCAGCGACGCGGAGGCGCTGATCTACCTGGAAAATCAGCGCATAGCTCTATCTCCCCACGTCACTTTTGTGGTCGCGACCATGCCTTCGGGTGCGGCTTCGATTGTCAGCGTGGGGCGCGACGACTTGCAGGGAGCCTATCTCGCGCAAAAAGAGTTTAATGATAACGCCAAATTGCCCAATAACTTGAAAGTCCGCCTCTTGATCGCCAGTTCAGGAGATCAGGATGCCAACGTCCGGGCGGTGGCGCAACAAATCATTCAACTCTCCAAAGTGGATAAGACCTTTGCCGGGGTAATGGGCTGGCCTTATAGCGGCTTAAGCTACGACGCTATCCAGATCCTCAACGATGCCCATATCCCAATGGTCTCGCAGACGGCGTCAAGCGATCAGCTCACTGGCGTCTCGCCCTACTTTTTCCGCGTTGCCCCATCCAACAAATCGCAGGGGATTGCGGGCGCAAAGTATGCTGAGAACACACTCAAGGCCAGGAATGTCGCGCTTTTTGTCGATCCCGCCAACCTCTATAGCCAGAGTCTGGCCCAGGACTTTTCGCAACAATTCCGGGCTGATGGGAACACGATAGTCACGACAGAAAACTATACGGTAGGAAAACCCGATACGCTACAACAGAGCTTGCGAGACGCGTTGTCCCACAATCCTGACCTGATCTACTTCTCAGGGTATGCCAGCGATGTAGGGGTTTTACTGACGGATATCGTGACAATCAATGCTCCGGCGAATTTACAGGTGTTGGGAGGAGATGCCCTGTACGAGCTGGGAGGCTATCCCAGCAGTGCCCGGCCAGCATTTAGCCGTTTGCATTTTACAACCTTCGCCTACCCCGACGAGTGGGAAGCGTTGGGCTTTGCCGCGCAAAAGCCAGCATTCTTCAGTCAGTATGCCAGCACTTTCGATCCGGTAAAGCAGCATCCGGGCACCTATGGGTATTCGCGTCCCAGCAGTGATGCCATCCTTTCCTACGACGCGACTCTGGCTCTGCTCAATGCCTACAACACGGCAGTTGCGGGCAAGACAACGGTCAGCGGGAGCGATCTGCAACAGGCGCTAACCCAGACCTCCTTCCAGGGCGTAAGCGGACAAATCAAATTTGACGGCAATGGCGATCCCGTCGATAAAGCCATCGTCGTCCTGTTCGTGGACCCGAATGGACATATCCAGATGGAGCGAGGGATAGGAACGTTCCTCAAGAGCTAGGCGGAGAACTTCCCTATCTCTGACTCAGTTTAATAAACATGTTTGCTTTAGTGCTAAGTCATCCTGGCAGCTCTACTTTTTAGGTCGTTTGAGCTACCAGGATGACTTAGCATTTTTCCCGCTTTCTTCACTTGTTATCTTCAATTAACAAAACCCCTGGAATATAGCCAATTATTAGGCCTATATTCCAGGGGTTTTCTTTCTCAAACCCTAACGGGAGGTTCGCTCTTTTCTAGAGCGAAATTTATTGTAGCCTTACGGGTAGCTAGTTTCAATCCTGCATAGGTTTGGTAAAAGCTCTGTTCGTTAATATAACATAAAAGATTTAGGAAATCAACATTGAATTTGAGGAAAAGTTCCATTGTCGAGATTACGAAAATATGGTATAACCTGAAATAGTATCAAGTCGGTATTAACAAACAAGAGCGCTTTTAAGTGCGTTCTAAACATCTTACAAAAGGAGGTGACACATGACAAACACAGTTTTGTCGTTTTTAGGGAAACGATATTAGAGCGAAATTTATTGTAAACTTACGAAAGGACCAAAATGAAAAATAAACATTTGCGTGCCTCAAATCGCGCATCGACACAAACTACAAAACAACACCATCAAAACCATAGTAGGGTGCCAGAAAAAAGCATCAATCCTTCCAATTTGCC
>DASTZT010000038.1:0-9570 GCA_035764225.1 Ktedonobacteraceae bacterium | reverse complement strand
AAGCCTATCGATAGTGAGCCTCAATTCCATTTTATTGGGGAGATAAGCATGCAGTCAGTACAAGATCTGGCAACCGCCGTACAACGTGTTGTCGCCAATGTCGAACGGGTTATTGTCGGAAAAGCGGAGCCCGTTGCTTTTAGCTTAATCGCTGTTATCTGTCATGGGCACGTACTGATCGAAGATGTGCCCGGCGTTGGCAAAACCGTCCTCACAAAAGCTATCGCTCGTTCCATCGGGTGTACCTTTAAACGTATCCAGTTTACCCCCGACCTTTTGCCAAGCGACGTAACAGGCGTCTCTATCTATAATCAAAAGACAGCAAACTTCGAGTTTCGGCCTGGACCGGTCATGTCTCAAATTGTGCTGGCCGATGAAATCAATCGCGCTACCCCAAAAACTCAGTCGGCCCTGCTGGAAGCGATGGAAGAGGGGCAGGTTACGGTTGATGGCGTGACGTATCGCCTGCCGGACCCGTTTATGGTTATGGCAACTCAGAACCCTATTGAGTACGAAGGAACATTTCCTCTGCCAGAAGCTCAGCTTGACCGCTTTATGATGAATATTAAACTGGGCTATCCCAAAGCAACCGATGAAATGAACATTCTGGATAGCCATCAGCATCATCATCCCCTGGAAGATCTGACGCAGATTATGGCCGCCGAAGAACTGGTCCATATCCAGCAGCAGGTGCGCACTATTCATGTTGACCCATCCATTCGAGAATATATCGTCGCCATTGCCAATGCGACCCGCAGCCATCAGAACATTTATCTGGGGGTAAGTCCGCGTGGCTCACTGGCCTTGTTCCGTGCCTCTCAGGCTCTGGCAGCGATGCGAGGGCGCGGCTATGTTATACCGGACGACGTAAAATTACTAACAAAGCCGACGCTGGCTCATCGCATTATTGTGACTCCTGCCGCACGCGTACGCTCGATTTCTTCTACGGCCATCCTGGATGAGATTTTGCAGAGCGTTCCCGTGCCAAATGCCTGGGTTGGTGGCGTTGGAAAGGGGCGCTAGCTATGCGGCCCTGGCAAGCTATTCTGCTCATTGTGATTGCGTTCTTTCTGGCGATTAGTAGCGGCTGGAAGGCCTTCTACGTGCCTGCGTACGTGTTGCTGATCCTGTTCGTGCTCTCCTGGTTATGGGCCCGCTACAGTTTGCGCAAATTAGTCTTTCGTCGTACTGCTGTGAGCGGACGCGTCCAGGTTGGCGAGATATTTGATGAGCGCCTGATGCTGGATAACCTCAGCGTGATGCCCAAATTATGGGTACAAATTGCTGATGGTTCGACGCTGCCAGGACATCGCGCCGGTTATGTCGCGAGCCTGGGAGGTCGCAAGCGTGCGATGTGGCGTGCTCGCAGCACCAGTAGGCAGCGCGGACGTTTTCAGCTCGGTCCCGTGAGTGCCACCAGCGGTGATCCCTTCGGTCTGTTTCGGCGGCGGATCGCTTTGACCCCTTCCAGAGAAATTCTGGTTTTGCCCCATGTGTTGCCAATCACAAACTTCGCGCTTTTTACCGGCGGCTTGCCCGGTCGAGGACGCAGTTCGCGACGGGCGCTACAGGCAACCACTAATGCTACAACCGTTCGTGAGTATATGGCGGGAGACGCGCTCAGTCGTATTCACTGGCGTTCAAGCGCCCACTTCAGTAAATTGATGGTCAAGGAGTTTGATCTCGATCCCGCAGTGGATGCCTGGATATTTCTGGACCTCAATGATGCTGTACAGGCTGGCGCAGGTGAGCACTCAACAGAAGAGTATGGCGTCACCATTGCCGCGACTATTGCGACCTACCTCTTGCGCCAGGATCTCTCGGTAGGGATGATCGTGAACGGGCATCACCGTGAAATCCTTTCGCTGGATCGCGGTGATCGTCAGGTAGAGCGGGTGCTAGAACTGCTAGCCGTTGTTACTGCTGGCCCTGGCCCTGCTCTGAAGGAAGCTCTGGCTCTGGACGCGTTTCATCTGGGACGCAATACCGTTGCGATTGTAATTACGCCTTCGAATTCTCGTGATTGGCATGAAGGATTACGTCATTTGCAGCGTCGAGGAGCGCAGGTTGCTGTGGTAGGCTTAGATGCCTCGTCATTTGATCAGACTCCTGTAGATGAAGATACATTGACCCTGTTGGAGGGCGCTGGTATCCCCGTAATGCGTATTAAGTGTGATGATCCACTAGCACAAGTGCTGGAAAGTGGCCCTGATGTTCGTTTTACCAAACGGAGGTAATACCCATGCGCGATGCTGCGATTGAACGCCTCTCAAAAATTATCTCCGATACTCCTCAAGACACTAACAGGGGTAAAGGACTGCGGCCTGAAAAAGCGCCCTTTGAATTCCATCTCGGTCTGGCTGAAGGATGGTTCTCATTATTTTTGTTAGCCGCGGTCGTCTATTGTACGATCTGGAGCGTGCAGGTGGTTCATTGGGTCGATCACCTGGATATTCTTTCGCTGACGACGGCGTTGGGACTGATTGGTGGCGTGATTGCGGCTAAGCAGCGCCGTTTTTCACGCATTGCTGTGCATTTGATCGCGGTGGTTTTCTGTCTATTGCTGGCTTTCTGGCAGACTGCCGGAGCGTTTTATAGTGGCAGCACCGCGGCGCTCGCACATGGCATGCAGCACTGGTTTGATGTGGCGATTAATGGAGGAACGATTGATGACGATTCGATCTTCCTCTTTCTGATTATCGCGGTGGGCTTCTTCTTAGCCTATATGAGCGCCTGGTTGCTCTACCGCACGCGTAGCCCCTGGCTGATGATTGTGGCGAACGCCATTGTCCTGCTGATTAATTTGAGCAATGTCGATGCGGGCTATATCGTTTTTCTGGTGGTATTTCTGATCGCCTCGCTGCTGTTGCTGCTGCGCTTCAATCTGTATGAGTCGGTACGGCGCTGGAAAAAGCAGGGATTGCGCTATGCCGATGATCTGGGCTGGGATGTGATGCAGGCGGGGGCGTTGATCTCCATTGGCATCCTGATCTTCTCCTGGCTTTTGCCTGCGGGCTATACCGATCAGAACGCCGCTCAGATCTGGAAGTTAGACAACAATCCCTGGGTACAACTGGAGAATACCTGGAATCGCCTGATCTCCGTCAATGGCGCATCCAGCCCGCTCAACCACGGTAACTTTAGAGATACGTTGGTGCTGGCAGGCAATCCCAATCTGACGCACGATAAAGTGTTGACCGTACAGACCGATAATAATGAAGCGCTGTATTTGCCCTTTATCAATTATGATATCTATACAAAGCGTGGCTGGGCTGTAAGCCCGACCGATACGCTTTCGGTCAAGGCTAACCAGCCTGTACCAATTGTTGCTACATCAACCCACCAGGTAAAACAGAAGGTCACCATCGTCAATCCTCCTGGTGAACAGCATCCCTACCTGCTAGGGGCTTCCGGTATCACATCTGTCAACGTGCCTGCGGGCGTCTTATTAAGCAAGGCCAATGGAAACCAGGTGGCGTGGTTGAGCCAGAATGGCGACCTTGCCATCGGCACGCAGTACACCGTGACTTCCGCTGTCTCCTCCGCCGATGTGACGACCCTGCGCTCAGTACCAATGCCGAAAGATGCGCCACAGTATGATGGAAGCTTTGACGGGCCGCTCCCGCCAACCTACTTTGATCCAAATGTGCTCCAGACCTATCAGCAACTGCCGTCTGGTCTGGACCCACAGATTGCCTCTCTCGCCCAGCAAATCACAGGTCACGCTCCCACGATGTATGATAAAGTGGTGGCTCTAGAGACGTACCTGCGCAGTAATTACGCCTATAGCGTGGATGTGCAGTTACCTCCTGGCGAAGAAGGAGTATCCTGGTTTCTCTTCCGCAGCGGTAATAAAGGCTTCTGCAACTACTTTGCCTCCGCGATGGCGGTGATGGCTCGTTCTCTGGGTATACCGGCCCGTGTTGTGGCTGGATACACCAATGGCACCTTTGACGCCAAGAGCCATCAGTGGGTTGTCTATGGCACCGATGCGCATAGCTGGACGCAAATTTACTTCGCAGGCTATGGATGGATCAACTTCGAACCATCGGCGAGCTTCTCCACCTTCACCCGCCCGTTGCCCAACCAGTTTGGTGTAGGTAATTCAGGAAACACAGGCAACGATACTGGGACGAATGCCCCTAACTCTGGACGTGGAAGAACGAATTTGCAAAACGAGTTAGATCAGCCCGATAGTGGCGGCAGCACCATATTGACCCCTGAGCAGTCACAGGCGCTCCTGCGCCAGCGTGTTAGCACCGCTCTGGGAGGTTTGATTCTGCTCCTCCTCTTTGTCGGTATGCTCTTTGGCATCTGGTGGAATCGTCTCTTCCGGCGTCACCCACTGGCCGTTCAATTATATGGACGCGTCTGCATGCTGGCGAACTGGGCCGGGATCAAATTGCAGCCCTCGCAAACCCCTTATGAGTATATCCAGGCGGTGGCTGAAGCTGCGCCCGGTGACGCTATCACGTTGGAGCGTCTGGGAGACATCTATGTCCGTGATCGTTGGGCCGATCCAGCAAGCGGGGAGCATCCCCGTAGCAACGGTGAGATTGACGAGTTACCCAGCATGTGGAAGCAGTTACAACCGCATCTCTTCTTCTACGTGTTGCGGCATCCCTACTTCTTACTGCGCCTGCCTTCGCGAGCAGGGGGTGCTTTGATCGGGATGTGGAAGAGCCATCGCGAGCGACGCAGAGCCGAGAAAGAGTGGTAAGGTAGAAAGCTACATGGCTTGACCTATTAGGAAGACTCTCGTACACTATAGCAGACAGTCTGCGGCTTGGCAGGCGGCAGACTGTCACTTTATGTATTTATGGTTGATGGAGAAAAGACCTTATGGCTGATAACGAAAGAGTAGATGCTGAGTCATCACTGGTAACGATCCCTCAGCAGCGAGCGGTCGAAATTCTCAACGCCTTGCCCGTTCGCTTGCAAACCTTAGACCTGGCTCGCCATGTCGTCATTGACCCCGATAAGAAACGCTATGTTCTGGCGAGCTTCGACGATACGCGCCTGGGGAATGGCTATGTGACCGTTGTGTATCCCCAGCAGAATGGCTACCTGACCCTTGTTCGTCTGGCCGTTTTCGAGACAAGTTCTGAGACGCCTGAGCAGGCAATCCAGCGGCATATTGAAGTGGCGCAGGCAATCCAGCAGGGAAAGCTTACCAAACTTGCCAAAGCCAAAAGCAAGTAGCTGAAGCAATTTCTTCACTACAGTAACAAAGAGTGTGTTGCTCTTGACAGATCGCCAATGGATCGGTATACTTGAAGCAATGGGGGTTGCGTATGCAATCCCTTCAAAATGTCCCGTTATTAAGGGCTTTCAGGATTTATTTACGAAGCAAAAATTCTCACGGAAGGAGATGGCTAGCATGGCTAACAACGCTCGGTTGTTTGTGATTACGCGTCAGCGCGAGCTTCTATTCGCTCGTGGCCATACTATGCCTTCTGATCCTAAGTGCCTGGGTAGCGGTGGTTGCGGATACCTTCGCACATCGACTAGCGTTTCCGGGGAAATCGGGATCAGTGTGCCCATCTCCAGGGGAAGTCCGCCTCTTCTCATCAATGGATGAGTAGCAATGACATCCTCCACCGTGGGCACCGAGAAATCAGGCTCACGGTTTTTTATTGCTCTTTTTTTACCTCTCACTTATGTTGAACATGCACCGAACCTGTATTCAGGAGGGAACATGAAGTCTTGATATCAGGAAAACGTATCGTGCTGAAGTGTCAGTCAGAGGATGTTATGCCAAAGGAGAGAAAAAGTGGCTGTTCATGACCCCATCGAAAATACTTCATTGCTAGAGAATATTGTCATTGACATAACAAAAGACGCGGTTGTGATTGATGGTGTAACGAAAGTTTTTAAGAAACCACGTTCCTGGTTGCGCTGGCCTGGTAAGAAGCAGGAAGAAAATAGCAAGAAACGCGAAGTGCGTGCCGTCGATGACGTGAGTATTACCATTAAACGGCGCGAGATCGTCGGCATCCTGGGTGCCAATGGTTCCGGCAAATCAACCTTGATTCGTATCCTCTCAACGCTCCTCATTCCTGATGCGGGGTGCGTAACCGTTTTTGGCTATGATGTCGAGAAGGATGCGCGGGTGGTGCAGCGCCTGATTAACCGTGTGAGCGTAGAAGCTTCGTTCTTCAAGAAGCTATCGCCAATGGAGAACTTGATCTACGCTGCCCGGCTCTATAACATGCCTGGGGAAGAAGCTCGTACCAAGATCAAAAGTATCCTGACGCGCCTGGGAATCAAGTCCAGCCGCTTTGGCGCTCCACTAGAGAACATGTCGCGTGGGATGCAGCAGAAGGTAGCGATTGCGCGGGCCTTCCTCACAGCGCCGATTGTGTTGTTGCTGGACGAGCCAACAACGGGCCTCGATCCGCGCTCCAAGCTTGATGTGCAAAACTTTGTCAGAGAACTGCGCGAGCAGCACGATGCCACCATTCTCATCACCACCCATGATATGGAAGAGGCCGAGGCGCTGTGTGATCGCGTGGCCATCATCGATCAGGGACGTATTGTGGCGTTGGGTGAGACGGAGGAGTTGAAGCGCCGGGTGACGGAACTGATGGGCCGCGAGACGCCTGCGACGATGAACGAAGTGTTTATGCACTATACCGCTTCGCAGCTCATTACGGAAGAGGATGTGAAGCGTTACGGAAGTTGGGAAAAAGCCTTTGAGGCGCTTGAAGCAGAGCGCGAAGAAGAAGAATAAAGGAGAATGGCAGCTATGTCTAGTCTGATGCATCGAGGACGCGCAACCTATGCCTTCTTTGAGCGCAACTGGAACCTGACCAAGCGTTATTGGGGCTGGGAGCTGGTCTGGCTGGTTTATAACGTCATTAACGCTTTAAGCGTGACCTTAATTAGCAAAAATACTGCCGTGTTGGGTCATATGAGTAAGGAGCAGATCGATGCCTTTACGCTCTACCTTGTCATTGGTACAGCGGTCTGGTCCTACCTGAGCGTGACTTTTGAGGGTGTGACCGACATGATTACGATAGAACGCTGGGAGGGTACCATAGAGCATACATTTATGGCTCCTATTTCACGTTTTACCCATCTGATAGGCAGTTGCTGGTATGCCGTGGCGCACGGCATGCTCTTCACTCTGGTGCAATTATTAATCGTAGGATCGTTCTTCAACCTGGACCTGAGTCACGCGAATTTTCTGACAGCTATTTATATGCTGCTGATAGGGAGCGTTTCATTTATCGGGTTTGGGATTGGAGCAGCAGTATTGCCACTGCTCTATACCGAACGTGGTTCACAGATGTCCTATATTGTGCGTGCCGTTCTGCTGCTGGTGTCGGGCGTGTACTATTCTACGGATGTGCTGCCTGCATGGATGCGTCCATTAGCCAATATCTCGCCTGCAACCTATGTACTCAACGGCCTGCGAGCGGCTCTGCTGCGCAACCAGACCATCTGGTCGGCTGAGATATGGAGCTATACCTGGCCCCTGATTATCACAGGTGTGGTAAGCGTGCCGCTTGGCGTGTACATCTTCCAGCTTGCTGAGCGGTATGCCAAGCGTACCGGCAGATTAAAGAGAAACGGCTAATCGTGCGTCGGGCGAGGAAGCGCGAGTATCACGCAGGAGCAAGCACCCATTTCCGCTTTTTCGCCCCGTTTGAAGAATAAGTAATAACTCTAAAGGGAAAGAACAATGATTTCTGAGAAATTGCCGCGAGGCTTCACCATGCGCCACCCAACAATGGCTGATCTGGCAGAAGTGACCGCATTGCTGAGAATCTGCGAAGTGGCTCTGGATGGAGCGGCAGAAACAACGCTTGACGATATACGCACTGGTTGGCAGATGCCCAGTTTTGATCTGGCAAAGGACGCCTGGCTTGTTCTCTCGGATGAAGGGAAAATCGTTGGTGCGGCAGTGGTAGAGCATAGAGAACATGCCCGACTCTATACGGGCGGCGAAGTTCATCCCGATTATCGTAATCGCGGCATCGGCACATACCTGCTACACCTGGCGGAGCAACGCGCTCATCAACATATTCCGCTGGCTCCGGCAGAAGCGCGAGTAACGCTGAACACAAGCTTGAGCAATCAGCATAAAGCCGGATTGCGCCTGTTGGAAGAGCATAACTTTCAGTTTGTGCGCTATTTCTGGCGTATGGCGATTGAGGTGAACGCTGAGCCGCCCATGCCTGAGTGGGCCGAAGGGATTACGGTACGTAGCTTCACTCCTGATATGACCCGTGCCGTCTATGAGGCGGATGAAGAGGCTTTCAAGGATCACTGGGGCCATATGCCGTTAGCCTTCGAGGAGTGGCAGCGCTGGACGGTGCAACGCGAAGGTTTTGATCCCACGATGTGGTTTCTGGCGATGGATGGCGATGAAATCGCGGGCTTCTCGCTCTGTAAGGATGAGAAAGAATCTGGCGGTTGGGTGCATGTGCTGGGCGTGCGCCGCTCGTGGAGGCGCAAAGGCATAGGTCTGGCGCTCTTGCATCACTCCTTCGGCGAGTTTTATAAACGTGGCATTCACAACGTCTACCTGGGTGTAGACGCACAGAGCTTGACTGGAGCAACACGATTATATGAACGTGCTGGTATGCATGTTATTCGACAATACAACGCTTACGAGAAGGAATTGCGGGCAGGGAAGGAACTGAGTACGCAGTTTATAGAGGGAAAAGGGTAGCTCCCCTTTCCCTGCCGGTCTCTTCTCCACACGATAAAAACGGGAACAGCGGCAACTCTCCCGGTGTTCCTTATGAATGGAGAATGCCCCCATGATTGTACGTTTACATAACCTATCGGCGCGTGTGCCTGTACTGGACGATTTAAGAGCTGTGGTTGAGCTGATGGTTGCTTGTGAGAACGCTGAGCCAGGAATTAGTGAGTCTGTGGAAGCTGTGGAGAAGGATGTAAAGAATACCTGGCAGGAGACGGGCTTCAATTTGAAGGCGGATGCCTGGGTGATTGTCACAAACAAAGAACAAATCGTTGGCTACGCAGATGTACGTCAGAACGAGGACAGTCAATTGACGACTGTGTTACGGGTTCATCCAGCTTTCCGGGGGCGAGGCATTGGCACACTTTTACTCTGGATGGTGGAAGAACGGGCACGGCAACTGGCCCAAAACGTTAGCGGTGGGGCGCGTGTCACCTTGCATAGTGCTCTCAGTAGCCTCAACCAGTTAGGTTGCAGTCTGCTGGAACGTGAGAGCTATACGGTGGCGCATCGCTTCTGGCGCATCGTGATTGAGATGGATGAGGTGCCTCCCCAATCGTCCGAGGAGTTCTATCAACGTGGGCGGCTCAAGGTAGATGTCATTGTTGACTCGCAAACCTCAGTGGGGACAATGCAGCTCCAAAAGCGCACGGGTATGTATGTAGTGTACCCATATGTGGTCTACGAGAAAGAACTGCGGGCGGCGAGGGAAGTGCCATCGGAAGATGATCTGCTTGAGGAAGAAGCCTGTCCTCTTCCTGTCTAGCTGATCGTTGAACAAAGTAGTATAAGCGCCCGGTGCTCTACCGGGCGTCTTATATCAAATCTGGTTGGAAAGTGATCACAAGGGGGTCCAG
>DASTZT010000037.1:0-2634 GCA_035764225.1 Ktedonobacteraceae bacterium | reverse complement strand
AAAATATAGTGAAGAGTCTGATCGTCTGACACGGCGTTTCGCAACACCGCCAATGCGTCAGGTCAACCAGGTAGTTGCCGAATGGATGCGCTCTGTGGGCATGGCCGTTCACGAAGATAACATTGGCAATATCATCGGACGGTACGAAGCCGATCACGACAATGCCCGCACGTTGTTGCTGGGTTCGCATCTCGACACTGTGCGCGACGCAGGCAAATACGACGGCCCCCTCGGTGTGATGGTCGCGCTGGCATGCGTCGAACGGCTGTATGCACGCCAGCAGCGCCTGCCCTTTGCCATAGAAGTAGCAGGTTTTGCTGATGAAGAGGGCTTACGCTACCATAGCGCCTATCTTGGCAGCAATGTAGTCGCGGGCACGCTCAATCCAGAGATATTGAGCTGGACGGATAGCGATGGCATCTCGATGGCTGAGGCCATCCGCACATTCGGTGGCGATCCCGATCATCTGCTCGCCTCCAAACGGCGCAACGACGACCTGCTCGGCTATTGCGAGGTGCATATTGAGCAAGGGCCGGTGCTCGAATCGCTCAATCTCCCCGTAGGAGTAGTCTCCGCCATCACCGGACATAGCCGCATCATCGTCAGCTTTACAGGGATGGCGGGTCATGCCGGAACGGTGCCGATGCCCTTACGCCGCGACGCCCTCTGCGCCGCCGCTGAGTTCATCCTGGCCGTTGAGCGCATGGGACGAAGCGAGCCGGGCCTGATAACAACAGTGGGCCAGGTCACCGTCGAACCTGGCCTGGTAGCGACGGTGGGACAGGTCACCGTCGAGCCGGGAGCCAGCAACGTCATTCCGGGCAAGGTCGTACTCAGCCTGGATGTCCGTCACCAGGACGACGCCACACGCCTCCTTGCCTGCCAACAATTACAGGCTCAGGCGCGCAAAATAGGAACTGCTCGCCAGATCGCTATCACATGGCAGCCAGTGCAGGAAAACGGCATGGTCCCCTGTACGCCTCACCTGATCCAGCTATTATCGCAAGCCATTGAGCAACTACGATACCCCATCCACATCTTACCAAGTGGAGCGGGCCACGATTCCGTAACACTAGTCAAGCTAACCAACGTCGCCATGCTCTTTGTGCGCTGTCAGAATGGCATCAGCCACAATCCTGCCGAAGCCGTTACATCGAAAGATGTCGCTACAGCAATTCAAGTCATGGAGCAATTCTTCACGCTGCTGGCTCAGGAACAAAGCAAGAACGCACCAGAAACCATATAGTAAATCCCCCAATCTGATCGACCTTTTCTGGCCGCGTTCGGGCATGCTGGTTATTGCCGAGCCACCAGGGCAAGCGCGAGGCCCCCACCCCATTGCCGCTCATCCCCTTGCCCCTACCGTTCCCCCACGATCTCGCATTTCCCCCACAAAAAATTGTCATCAAACGGGAATCGCGATAGTTGGACGGATGGCGGCATTGGTAGGGGCAAGGGGCGGTGTGGAGGGGGGCGGAGGCCTCGCGCTTGCCCTGCGGCGGGGGAAGACTCTCACCACAAATTTCTCGTCATCCGTCCGATGGGAAATGATTCGCACGCGACAGGTATTTTGCAAATCCACCACGAATAGCGGGCAGGCGAGCAGGGCAAGCGCGAGGCCCCATCCGCCCAACGCACCGCCCCTTGCCCCTACCAACCCACTACGACCTGGCATCTTCCACAAAAAATCTGAACGGGCCTCGCGCTTGCCCTATTTGCGTTTGCAAAAAAAGCATCCATCTGATACAGTGAATAGGCAGATATTACGTCACTCCTTTCACTCTTCTGAGGTGCAAATGCATGACTACGACAATCAATTCCGCAACCGCCTTCTTTTCAACCCTTCCTGGCCGTTATTACTACGATCCCGCTATTTATGAGCAAGAGCAAGAGCGTATTTTCTCCCAGATGTGGGTCTGTGCCGGACGAGCCGATGCGCTTGTCGAGCCGGGAGCCTATCAGGTTGTGACGCTTGGACGAGAAAGTGTTATCATCGTGCGTGATCGCGCAGGCGAGCTACACGCATTCCTGAATGTGTGCCGCCATCGAGGGTCGCGTTTATGTACTGAGGCTGCGGGCCAGCTCAAAGGTTCGATCCAGTGTCGTTATCATGCCTGGACCTATGGGCTGGATGGCTGCCTGATCGGAGCGCCCAATGTGCTGGCTGATGAGCAGTTTGACCGCGCGGCCTATGGACTTTTCCCGGTAGCCCTGGAACTATGGGAAGGTTTTATCTGGCTCAGCCTTTCCGACAACCCAGCGCCAGTAACCGAGCAGCTTAATCAACTGATCGAGAAACGCTTTGGCAGTTATGCTCCTTTTGCCCGCTATGGTCTGGGGACGCTAAAAGTCGGGAAGACGATTACATACAGTCTGGAGGCGAACTGGAAGCTGGTGCTTGAGAACTTTATGGAGTGCTACCACTGCGCCCCGATGCATCCCGAACTGTGCGATTTGCTGCCTGGCTTCCGCTCTGGGAAGTCTTATGATGGTGGCGACGCTGCTATATTAGGCGATGGGGTCGAAGCATTTACTGTCACTGGCAAGGCCAGCCGCCCGCCTCTGCCTGGTTTGTTGGCAGAGGATCTACGGCGCTACTATGGCGAGGTTCTGCTCCCGAATATCCTGCTCAAC
>DASTZT010000036.1:0-6530 GCA_035764225.1 Ktedonobacteraceae bacterium | reverse complement strand
TTGCGTGGAGAAGATACCCACCTGGATCTCTGGCAACTCATTAGTCCGTTTCTCTTTATGACCGTACCGGCGATTGTTTTTGTCGCGGCTCTGGCAGTGCTGTTTGAATGCGTCAGATGGTTGCGCGGTGCTATCGGCAGTACCGTCTACCTGCTTTTCTTCGTCCTGGTCATCATTTTGTCCTTTGGGGACGGTAGTGGAGGGAACGGTCTCTTTGATCTGCTGGGCATCTCGTCCAGTCTTGAGCAGATCCAGACAGCTATGCACGCGGCTGTTCCCTCGGTGACGGCAGGAATTGATATTGGGACTTCGGCAACCAGTGTGCCACCCCGTACCTTCCTCTGGCAAGGGAACGTCTGGTCCTCGCTGGTCGTGGAGCAGCGCCTGCTCTGGATAGCGGTAGCCCTGGTAGTGATGCTGCTGGCAGCTCTCTTTTTCTCACGGTTCGATTCAACCAGAGAGAAGCGTGTACGTGCCGCCAGCAAGGTTGAGCAGCAGCCGGAGTTGGAAACGAGCAACGTAGAGAAAGAGGAACAGGCCTTTGCTCCTCCCGTGTTGACGCCAGTAGCTGCTCGCGGTCAATCGAATCTAGCGACAGCAATGGCGATCCTGATCGGCGAGCTGCGCTTGCTTTTCAAAGAAGTGCCCTGGTGGTGGTACATTGGGGCGCTGGTATGGATTGCCCTCTGCCTGTTCTTACCGTTTGATATCGCTCGTGGCTACTTTTTGCCCATTGCCTGGCTCTGGCCGTTACCTATCTGGTCGTCGTTGGGCAACCGCGAGAAGCAGCATAATACGCAGCAATTGATCTTCCCGACCGCGCATATTCTGTGGCGTGAGTTCCCGTTGCTCTACCTGGCTGGCGTCTGCATTACCTTGTTCGCAGCCAGTGGTATGATGGTGCGCTATCTGCTCGTCGGCAATGTGCCACTTTTGATTGCGGCAATCCTGGGCGCGTTCTTTATTCCGGCGCTGGCATTGTTCGCAGGCGTCTGGACTTCCGGCAGGAGATTGTTTGAGGTTATCTACCTGGCCTTATGGTACATTGGGGCCATCAATCATACCTCCGTGCTCGACTTTATGGGGGTAAGCGCGGCTGCCCTGACAATGAATATCCCGTACATCTTTGCGGGCGTGACCCTTGTTCTGTTATTGCTGGCCGTGACTGGGAGAAATCTCCAGATACAGTCGCGGTCCTGAACGACGTATGGCTTGCCATCGGTGCGGCCCTGCATAGGTTCAGCTTCTTATAGTCTGGCAGAGGAATGCTGCTGTTGCGGTTCATTCTTCTGCCTCTCCACTACAATGCCCAACAAACTGCCCACGATGTAAGCAGCTTTTCTATGTAATTATGCAGTAAGGAAATGTCTTATGCTTCTCTGGCATTGGCTAGAGTTGTGAAGAGGTTTTGCAATAAAAGGGAGTACATTAATATGGATGCTGTCAACTCGACGACCGCTGGTACTGAGGTGAGGGAGGTTCCGGGCGACAACGGACTCGATTTATCGAGTCCCTACGAAGGCCAGGAGGGAAACATCAAAGAGCAGAAAGTGCCGCTGTTTATTAACCGTAACTATGCTTTGCTCTTTTGTGGACACGCTATTTCGATTAGCGGCGATGTGATTTTTACCGAGACTTTGAGCCTATGGGTGGCGCTTAGCATTGCGCGTGGGCAATCGTGGGCACCGCTGGCGCTTGGTGGCGTATTGCTCGCTGCGATCATCCCGACGTTGCTGCTTGGCTCGGTTGCGGGCGTTTTTGTGGACCGCTGGGTCAAGCGCCAGACGATGTTGCGCATGGATGCCGCCCGCACCATTTTGGTTGCTTTGTTGCTGCCAGTTACGGGGGTGCTCCCTGTGGGGCCTCTCGTCAAACTGGTCATCATCTATGCCGTGGTGCTGTTGAGCAGCACATGTTCGCAGTTTTTCAACCCTTCTTCCTTTGCATTGATTGGTGAGATTGTGCCAGAGAAGTATCTTGCTCGTGCATCTGGCCTGTTACAAACCATGTCCGGTCTGGCTTATGTCCTGGCACCTCCTGTGGCAGTAGTGCTCTTCTTCGCTGTGGGACCACAAGTAGCCGTGCTCTTTAACGCGCTCTCTTTTGCGTGTTCATTTATAGCCATTTCTTTTCTGCGCTTGCCAGCAGCGACCGCCAGCGTGGCTCAAGAGCCAGAGAAAAACTTTTTGCGCGAGTACTTTGCTGGACTGCGCTTTATCGCCCAGAATCGTATTCTGTTGGTTGCTTTGATCGGAGCCTGCCTGGCAGTCATTCCAGAGGGAGCGCAGAACGCGCTGGGTATCTTCTTCTATCAACAGAATTTGCACGCTCCACTGCCACTTTTCGGCCTGGTCGGCACGGCGACCGGCATTGGCACCATCGCGGGAGCGTTGGGAGCTGCGCTCTTTGCGGAGCGGCTTGGCGTCGGGCGTGTCTTTAGCGGCTCCATTCTGGTCGTAGGCGGGTTAATGATTTTCTATGCACGTACAAACAGTCTGATTGTAGCCCTGATCTGTGTCTTCTTAACGGGATCGCTGGTAGCGGCTGTCAATGTCTGTGTCGGCCCCATTGCCTTGAGTGTGACTCCGAAGGAAATGCTTGGTCGCATTGGCGCAAGCTCAACATCGGTCTTAAGCCTTGCGTCTCTCGTGTCTATCTCGCTGCTAAGCTATCTCTCCAGCACCCTGCTACAACATTTTCAGATCAATCTGCTGGGTGCTTCCTTCAGCACCTATGACAGCATCTTTGCCGTGACAGGGGTCATTGCGGTTCTTGGGGGAGTGTATACTCTCTCCAATCTGTGGAGAGCCAAATTTGCTGAACCGCAACCGGAACAAAATCCTGAAGCAGCCGAGCCACAAAATCAGGTAGCAGCCGAATCACAGGCAAGTGTTGTGAGCAATCAGGTGTAGCTAGTGGTCGCAGGTCGATAATCGCTTATACAGTAAAAGAGGCAAGAAAACGATGGTTATCAATGCGTTAGATCGACAGGGCCAGAAACTGTGGTTCCCGTATTGGGGAGCCAAAAAAGGCAGTTGTTTGCGACTCTTCTGTTTGCACTATGCCGGTGGGAGCGCGTCGCTGTTTCGCAACTGGCAGCAAATGATGCCACCTGGCGTTGAAGTGTGCGCGATTCAGTTGCCAGGAAGAGAGGCACGCATAAGCGAGGCTCCCCTCTCCCAAATGGAAGAGGTGGTGCAGACGCTGGCGCAGGTGCTCGCTCCTTACCTGGATCTGCCGTTTATTCTCTTTGGCCATAGTATGGGGGCGCTGGTTAGCTTTGAGTTGGCGCGACAGTTGCGGCGCGAAGGTTTGCCGATGCCTATGCATCTCTTTGTTTCTGCTTTTCGCGCGCCCCAGATGCCGTATCGCTTACCCAGGCTGCATGCCCTGGAACATGATACGTTCGTCCAGTCATTACATCGTCTGGACAGCATCCCCAAAGAATTACTAGCTAACGAGGAGTTTTTGCAACATGTCATCCCGTTGCTGCGAGCGGACTTCGCCCTCTGCGAGGAGTACAACTATGTCGCTGAAAGGCCACTTGACTGCTCGATCTCGGTTTTCGGTGGACTGACCGACGACCGCGTGACGCGACAGGAGTTGCTAGGGTGGAGAGCGCAGACAAAAGCTCCCTTTGTGTTACAGATGTTTCCTGGCGATCATTTCTTTTTGCATAGTACGCAAAATCAGCTTTTGCAGGTCATCTCCGAGGTATTAACGCGCTTCATTGATACGCTGTAGGAGCTTTTCCTGCATCGCCTGATGCTATCTCTCATTATCAACTCCGTAACAGTACTTGTTTCTGATCGATTCACATGAGGTGAAACATGGAGCAATTTGTCCCGGACAAATCTTCGAGTGCGATGCATACTAACGGACACAAGCCGCATCCTGCCTCGAAGGGAATTCTGGCGTATGTAGATTATTACTCGATTGATGATCTTTTGAGCGAAGAGGAAAGGAGTATCCGTGATCGCGTGCGTCGTTTTTGCGATCAAGAGGTGCTCCCCGTAGCGGCAGAATATTGGGAGCGTGCCGAGGTGCCATTCGAGCTGGTGAAAAAGCTTGCCGCGCTTAATATCGCCGGAGGAACCATCAAAGGCTATGGCTGCCCTGGTTTGAGTCCGGTGGCGATGGGGCTGGCAGTTGCGGAATTGACGCGCGGAGATGGCAGCCTCAATACTACCTTTGGCGTCCATTCGGGTCTGGCGATGGCTACCATTGCACGCTTCGGTTCGCAGGAGCAGAAAAATCAGTGGCTCCCTGCGCTGGCAAGAATGGAAAAGATCGGCGCTTTTGCCATGACGGAGCCAGAGCATGGGTCCGATGTGGTCTCATTTGAAACCAGTGTCTCTCGTAATGGCGACTATTGGGTGATTAACGGAGCAAAGAAGTGGATCGGCAACGGCTCATTTGCCGATGTGGTCGTTGTCTGGGCTCGTCACAAAACAGGCCAGATAGGTGCCTTTCTCGTCGAAAAGGGTACTCCAGGCTTCAATGCTCAGGTCATTACGGGGAAAGTTTCTCAACGTGCCTCCTGGCAGACGCATATCTCGTTGGAGAATGTGCGCGTTCCAATCTCCTACCGTCTTGCCAATGCCAATAGTTTCGGCGACTTTACCACCATATTAGTAGATTCGCGCTGTTGGGTTGCCTGGACGGCGTTAGGTCATGCGATTGCCTGTTACGAACACGCTCTTGCCTATGTCAAGAAAAGAAACCAGTTTGGCAAACCCATCGCTCATTTTCAGCTCGTGCAGCAAAAGCTGGCGCGCATGCTGGCTGAAATCACCTGTTTGCAACTGCTCTGCCTGCGTGTCAGCCAGCTCATGGCGGCAAAGAAGTTGACCGTAGGAATGGCGTCGTTGGCGAAGATGCAGACGGCTTACGGAGCGCGCCGGATCGCTGCCGACGCGCGTGATCTTTTGGGCGGTAATGGCATTCTGCTAGAAAACCATGTTGCCAAACACCAGGCCGATCTTGAAGCCATTTTCACCCTGGAAGGTACAGATCATATGCAGTCGCTGATTATTGGCCGAGAGATCACCGGAACTCAGGCATTTGCCTAGAGAAAGCGAGGGCAAGCGCGAGGCCCCCACCCATCGACTGCCCGGCCCCTTGCCCCTACAATTCCCCCCGAAATCGTTTCTCCCCAAAAACCCAAACGGGCCGCTGTATGCTAGTCGGAGGCGTAGGGGCAAGGGGAGGTGAGGTGTGGACGCGGGGGCCTTGCGCTTGCCCCGGTCCGGGGACGCAACCGTTAGCCCACAGGTAATGTGTGACGAAGGCGTAGGGGCAAGGGGCCGGGAGGTGTGGACGTGGGGGCCTTGCGCTTGCCCTCGTTCGGGGACGCAGGTTCTTATCCTTACGGTGAATACATCATTTTTGTATATGGTAGAGCTAGTTATCGAGAATAGGAGCGCATAAGTATCAATGGATATGCTGCCGAAAGTAGAGCCATTTGCTTACACATTTGAGTTCCCAACCTATGTTGATTTATTGCGTCATCGTGCGCGTCAGCAACCCCATCAGTATGCCTATACTTTCCTCATTGATGGAGAGAAGCAAGAACTGAACATCACTTATGAGGAATTAGATCGCCGGGCCCGCGCCATCGCGGCTGTATTGCAGCGCATGGTCGCGCCAGGAGAGAGGGCGTTGCTGCTTTATCCTTCCGGGCTAGATTATGTCTTTGCTTTTTACGGTTGTTTGTATGCTGGCGTCATTGCTGTACCTGCTTATCCACCTTCCCAGAACAGGCACCTTGAGCGTATTCAGGCGATTATCGCGGATGCGCAAGCCAAAATTGTGCTGACGACGCAATCTTCGTTGTCAAAGCTCCAACGCTCGCAGCAGTTTATTTCTGAACTGGAGTCGTTGTCCTGGTTGACCACCGAGGGGTGCTTTGATGGAGAAGAAGAAAATTGGCAGATGCCCGCGATCAATGGCGAGACCATTGCCTTTTTGCAATACACCTCCGGCTCGACATCGATGCCAAAAGGCGTCATGGTCAGTCATCATAACCTCATGCATAATAATTGGCAGCAAAATCTGGTGATGGGGCTGGCACCAGGGATGTCGATTGTCTGCTGGCTGCCTCTTTTCCATGATATGGGCATGATCGGTAATATGATTATGGCCCTCTATGCAGGCGTTCACTGTGTGCTGATAGCCCCGCAAGTTTTTTTGCAGAAACCTGCTCGCTGGCTACAAGCCGTCTCTCGCTATCGCGCATCGATGACCTGTGCCCCCAATTTTGCTTATGATCTCTGCGTCCAACGGGTGACGCCTGAGCAAATGGAGGGGATCGATCTCAGCTCCTGTAAAGTTGCCATCTCTGGTGCCGAGGCTGTGCGCTATCATACCCTGGTGCAGTTCTGGGAAAAGTTCGTGCCCTATGGTTTCCAGTGGGAGGCATTCTCGCCGGGCTATGGTATGGCGGAAGCTACCTTAGCGGTCTCTCTTAGCTCTGTCGGAGAAGCCCCGTTGATGCTGCATATTGACCGCGATCTCTTGAAACAGGGCAA
>DASTZT010000035.1:0-4934 GCA_035764225.1 Ktedonobacteraceae bacterium | reverse complement strand
GCTCGCGAATGCCCTGGCAACCATTGAGGCCAATTTCTCCTTCAGCCCCAGTGGCATCTTCGCCTTCGTCGCCTATGGCTTGCCTTATTTCAACCGTCTACCTAGTAGTCTGGTCGCAAGCAAAATGCCGCGCTTGAAGAGCAACACCAATCGCTTTGTGCTGGAAGAAGCGGTGCCCAGTCCGACGGATGTCTCGTCAAAGAACCCCCAGATTAGCAAAGCAACCTTCAATGTGCCGGTGAAGATTGAAAGCAACGATGTGCTCTTCACGCTGCGCAGCGACTCTCTGAGCAACCTCAACGATGTGGCCAACTGGGTGCAGGGCAGCAACAGCCTGACAGGCAAGAGTATTGCCTCGCCAGCCTTCAATGGACTCTTCAGCTTCGGCTCGGCACGCTTGAACTTTGTGCAGCCAGGGCTACCGCGCCAGCTCGCCGATCAAGGTGCGGCCAACAACGTCGCGCCGTTCACAACGATTCACACCGCGATCAATCCGGCTTCCTCGATGTGGATGGGTTTTGTGGACCAGCAAACGGCGGGTAGCGCGCCGAATGGGGCGACGGTGACCTTTGCGGGCACCAGCCATGCGCACCTGACCACCGCCGTCGCGGGCGATTACTTCGACAACGGGGCGATCCAGCACCTCTCGCACAATATTGACGACCTGGCACAGTTCTACAACACTGATCCCAACAAATTCGCCGGGGCGGAAGACTTTAGCGAGCGCGTGCAGTATATGTTCCGCTCCAAGCAACCGAATGGCACGGCTGGCCTGCCGTTCCCGCAAGATTCCAATGATGGGTTCACCAATGGAGGTGGTCAGGGAGCACCCACAGGGAGCTTATCAACGCAGCAGCAGTCGGCGTTCTTGCCCGATCCCTTCTTTGGCGCGACCGATTTCCAGACCAACTTCGATCCTACTCTGCTGGCTCAAGGGACCAAACAGTTCCGCGTGGGACATGAGCAGGCATTGCAGCGCTCCTCGCGCGCGTCAGATGGCACCCCGTTGCACATCCGCAATGACGGACCTGGTCTCTCATCGCTGGACGTGCCCGATGGCTCGACGCAGCCGACGCTGGAGTTCACCGTCTTTGTGCCCACAGCAGAGTTCTTCCGCGTGATGCGCGTCAATGCGGCCTCGCTCGACCTAGTCTCGACGACTGACGGAGGAACGGCCACTAGTGTGCCTTCGGGCATCAACCCCTCTGCCGGGGAAGATGATGGATTGGAGCGATTCATCACGGCCACGCGCCGTCAGAATTTCCTGATCCCGCCGCGTCGGCATCGCGCATTCCCGCTGCTCGAACTCACCTAGACCTTTTCTGAGACCCGCACACCCCATCAGATGTTTGTCCTGGCGGGAATTGACTATCAACGCTTGAGGTTGGCCGAGCCAGGGTGAGTACAGATGGTACTCACCCTGGCTCTCCCATTGGAAAATGGATGACTCCAACCATCGCTCCCATCTCTTTTTGAGGCAAACTGGACAAGCCTCTGGTCCCAAGATAAAATTGGATGAGGCAACATCGTCTTTCGCCCTCTGGATCGGGCAGTGTTGTTGAGCATCATCGATTTGCCGGGACCCTCCTGTCGAAAGGGTCTGGAATGCGTTTGCCGTAGAAAGAACATCGTGAAAAATGAGCAATGAGATTGTCGAGACACGGTATGGAAAAGTCCAGGGCTACCAGCAAGACTCGATCAGCGTCTGGAAAGGCGTACCGTTCGCGCAGCCTCCCACAGGCCAGAGGCGTTTTTGCGCTCCACAGCCGCCTGAGCCGTGGACGGGCGTGCGCCAGGCAACCGAGTTTAGCCCTATGGCTCCCCAGGTGCCGGAGATGGGAATGAGTATGGTAGGAGCAATGGGGGCAGAGAGAGCCGTAGATCCACGCCCGATGAGCGAGGATTGTCTGTACCTCAACGTCTGGTCGCCGGGCACAGAAGGGCAGAAGCGTCCGGTGATGGTCTACATTCACGGGGGAGCCTTCACCCTCGGCTCGGCATCCGATCCCTGGTATGATGGGACATCGTTTGCCGCCAGACATAATATCGTTGTGGTTACACTCAACTATCGGCTGGGGATACTGGGGTTTGTCTATTTAAAAGAACTGGCGCAAGCAGATGCAGTCTATACCGGTAACTGTGCTCTGCTTGATCAGATCGCAGCCCTGGCGTGGGTGCAAGAGAATATCGCTGCCTTCGGGGGCGATCCTGGCAATGTGACAGTGATGGGCGAGTCAGCTGGTGCAATGAGCATTGGTGCCCTGCTGGGAATGCCAGCGGCCCACGGTCTCTTCCAACACGCAATCCTGCAAAGCGGCGCTGCTGGGAATCTGACGACGCGTCCGCAGGCCACAAAAGTCGCGCAGGCTCTGCTGACAAAGCTCGATTTGCAGCCCTCTCAGCTTTCTGCCCTGGCGGATGTGCCGCTTGAGACCCTGCTCAAGATTCAGCCTGATCTGGGACGTGAGTTCGGCGGCATCGGGGCCTACAGCCCGATCATCGACGGCGAGACGCTGCCGCAGCACCCCTTAGCCATGATCGCACAGGGTTCAGCTGCCAACGTCGCCATCCTGATAGGAACCAATCGTGATGAGTGGCGTCTGTTCGCGATGATGCGCGGAGGGCCGCAGGTGGATGAGGAACAGCTCAAGCGGATCTTTGGCGATGAGGCGGAGCCTGCACTCGCCATGTACACGCAAGCGCGAGCCGATACGTCGCCGGAACTGGCCTGGATCGATATCATGAGCGATATGATCTTCCGCATGCCAGCGCTCCGCCTGGCTGAAGGACAGGTCAGGCAAGGTACGCCAGTCTGGATGTATCGCTTCGACTGGGAATCACCCTCCTTTGGAGGTGTCCTGGGAGCCGCGCATGCTATGGATATTCCTTTCGTCTGGAATACTCTCGACACGCCGCTTTCTCGTATGTTTACTGGCGACTCGCCAACCAGGCAACCTCTGGCCGATCTGATGCACGCAGCATGGGCCGCTTTTATCCGCAGCGGCAATCCCGCCATTGCCAACTTGCCAGTCTGGCCGCCTTACGATCTAGAAAGGCGCGCCACCATGATCTTCAACGATGTTCCGCATGTGGTCGATGATCCACAGGGGCAGGTGCGACCGTTGTGGAAGCGTGTGATCCAGGAGAGAGAGACACGAAAATGACCGGATTAGGAGGAGCAAAGGGGCTGGAATTGCTGCTTTGATGACGAGGCGAGCAATTTCCTCCCTCCCACACATTCGCATGAGAGGAGAAGCCGGAATCGGTCATCTTTGTGGTCTCTTTCCCTGGACTGATCAGAAACAATTCGTTTTGTTCCACAATGTGACAGGTATTGCCACATCTATTCCTCTATAGTAGAACGAGAACCGGCGAAAAAAGGAAAAGTTTATTTCATGAGATCAGAAAGGAAAAGTAAAGATGAACACGACATTCTCTTCTCGTTTGGATCGCTTCCGCACACCAGGTTTTCGTTTGGGGCTGGTCACAGGGGTAATCTGCCTCCTGCTCCTTGCTGGCACCTTCTGGTTCACTCCCTCCGCACATGCTGCCAGCACCAACGCCAGGGAAGTAGCTGTCGCCAGCACGAGCGTTGCGAATCTGGTACAGTCATTCTGGGTTGATGGAAAGAACCAAAATAATCAGCAAGTTGGCTTTTGTCTGGAATACCCTCTTGGGACAAACGGCTTCAAACTGATTTCCAACTGGTGGTGGCTGGGCACCGTCCGCATAGCCGAGTACGCTAACACTGGTTGCCATTTCCCAACCGATTTCATCTGCCAGGCATTTCACAACGTTCCGACCAACGTAGGCAATCCCGTGCGCATCAATGGTGATAGCGGCTGCCAGTGACACGACAGCCTCTGTAATGTTTTCCTGAGCACTGGCTACAACATGCGATAAGGAAGCAACCACTCTGCATCCACAGGTAGGAAGAAAGACGGCATGTATCTTTCTTCCTACCTGTGGATGCGATGCATACCCATTGAACGACTTTAACGTTAGCCTTTCACAGCACCCGCGGTCAATCCGGCGATAAGATGGCGTTCAGCAAACAGATAGAAGACAATCGCAGGGATCATAGTTAGAGTGATATAGGCCATGATCGTGGCCCAATCGGTAATATGCTCGCCCTGAAACTGCATCACACCCAGCGGCACCGTCCACAGGTTGGAGTCGTTGAGCACTAGCAGGGGTAACAAGAAGTTATTCCAGCTCCCAACCATCGCCAGCATCGCAACCACGGCCAGCGAGGGACGTGCCAGAGGCAGCAGGATGCGCCAGAAAAAATCGATAGTCGAGCCACCATCGATGTAGGTTGCGTCTTCCAATTCTTGTGGAATGGCCCGAAAGAAGTTGCGGAGAATCAAGATCGTGATCGGCAGGGCAAAGGCCACTTGCGGCAGAATCACGCCTGCCAGCGAATTGATCAATCCGAGATTGCGCAATGTGATATAGAGCGGTAGCGTTGCCATAGAGACCGGGAACAGCAAGCCAAAAAGGATGATATTGAAAATCAGCTCACGGCCTCGGAAAGGGACGCGTGCCAGCACAAAAGCGGCGGGGCAAGTGATGAGCAAGAGCAAGCCAACGGTAGCCAGCATCACAATCGTACTATTTTCCATCGCCGACCAGAAGCTACTCTGGAAAATAAAGCTGGCATACCTTTCCCAGTGCCAGACTCTCGGCAGCGCGAAAGGAGCATTAGCCAGTTCGCCGCTGGTTTTGAAACCGCCGATGACGACCGTGGCGATAGGTATCAGCACAAAGAATGCTACCACGATACAGACAAGGTAGCGGAGTCCTAACATAACCGGCTTTCGTAAAGCTACTTGAGCTCTAGTACTCTGTCGTTGGATCAAGTACATAGATGTTCTCCTTTTAGAACGCTTCTCCCGAAGAGAGGCTGCCAGCCAGGTCTCTACTCATAATGA
>DASTZT010000034.1:0-22209 GCA_035764225.1 Ktedonobacteraceae bacterium | reverse complement strand
TGCCGCTTTCATGGGCGAACAGCCCAACCCTTGGGACCTACTCCAGCCCCAGGATGCGACGAGCCGACATCGAGGTGCCAAACCTTGCCGTCGATGTGAACTCTTGGGCAAGATCAGCCTGTTATCCCCGGGGTAGCTTTTATCCGTTGAGCCACATTCCTTCCACTCAGCAATGTGGGATCACTAAGTCCGACTTTCGTCCCTGCTCGGCTTGTTGGCCTCACAGTCAAGCTCCCTTCTGCCTTTACACTCTGTCCGGGTGGTGTCCATTCACCCTGAGGGAACCTTTGAGCGCCTCCGTTACTCTTTGGGAGGCGACCGCCCCAGTCAAACTACCCACCTGGCCCTGTCTGCATGCCCGCTCAGGGTCACACATGAGATACAACACCATACGAGAGTGGTATTTCACCGTTGCCTCCCCCACCCCCACAAGGATGGGTTCGCTGGCTCCCACCTATCCTACGCACGCATCGTCTCGCATCCAGGCCAAGCTGTAGTAAAGCTCCACGGGGTCTTTTTGTCCTGTCGTGGGTAACCCGTATCTTCACGGGTACTTCAATTTCGCCGAGTCCCCTGTTGAGACAGTGCTCAAGTCGTTACTCCTTTCGTGCGGGTCGGAACTTACCCGACAAGGAATTTCGCTACCTTAGGACCGTTATAGTTACGGCCGCCGTTCACCGGGGCTTAGATTCGCGGCTACGCTCACCGCTCCTCGTAACCTTCCGGCACTGGGCAGGAGTCAGCCCCTATACGTCCACTTGCGTGTTGGCAGAGACCTGTGTTTTTGGTAAACAGTCGCTTGAGCCGATTTGTTGCAGCCCCCTCACCCCCCTTGCGGAAAGCTACTAGGGCACCCCTTCTTCCAAAGGTACGGGGTCAATTTGCCGAGTTCCTTAACAGAGGGTCGCTCGTTCACCTGGGGAGATTTCCCCCTGCCCACCGGTGTCGGTTTGCGGTACGGGCACAGCACGTTCTGGCCAGAGGCTTTTCTTGGCGGCCTAGGGCGCGATGACTTCCGTCCCCTTGCGGGCACTCGGTGCTGCGGTCATGCTCGGGCATCCTGGATTTGCCTGGGATGCACACTCCCGTCAACACACCCATCCTGTCCATTCGATGGGCTCACCTTCCTTACCGCGTCCCCCCATTGCTCATCAC
This sequence comes from Ktedonobacteraceae bacterium, assembly GCA_035764225.1. Taxonomy (GTDB): domain Bacteria; phylum Chloroflexota; class Ktedonobacteria; order Ktedonobacterales; family Ktedonobacteraceae; genus DASRHT01. The sequence goes on along the minus strand of DASTZT010000034.1, from coordinate 21,054 downwards.
GAACTGCTGTGGTGCAGGAATTTCCAACCTGCTCTCCATCGCCTACGACGTAATGTCCTCGGCTTAGGTCCCGACTCACCCTGGGTCGTCTGACGTTGCCCAGGAACCCTCAGGCTTTCGGTGTTGGTGGTTGTCACACCAATAACGCTACTCATTCCGGCATTCGCACTTCTCTTCCCTCCACCAGTCCTTACGATCTGGCTTCTCTGGTAATCGAGAACGCTCCCCTACCATCACTTCCCCAAGGAAAGTGATCCATGGCTTCGGTACGATGCTTGAGCCTCGCTACGTTGTCGGTGCCCGCGCACTCGACCAGTGAGCTATTACGCACTCTTTCAATGGTGGCTGCTTCTAAGCCAACATCCTGGCTGTTTTTGCGCACGAACTCCCTTTGACACTGAGCATCGATTTGGAGACCTTAGCCGATGGTCTGGGCTTTTTCCCTCTCGACGACGAAGCTTAGCCCCCGCCGTCTCACTCACAGACCCGCTGTCCTGGCATTCGCAGTTTGGTTGGGGTTGGTAACCAGCACTTGGCCCCTAGCCCATCCAGCGCTCTACCTCCAGGATAGTCTCTTCTGTGGCTGTACCTCAATACATTTCGGGGAGAACCAGCTATCTCCATGTTCGGTTGGCATTTCACCCCTATCCACAGCTCATCCCCCAGTTTTGCAACACTGGTGGGTGCGAGCCTCGACGACGTTTCACCGTCGCTTCACTCTGGCCATGGATAGCTCACATGGTTTCGGGTCGCATCGCCGCCACCTCACGCCTGTTTCAGACTCGGTGTCCCTCTGGCTCCCCAGCTTTAGCGCTGGTTAGCCTGCGACGACGATGCACTCGCCGGATCATTCTACAAAAGGCACGCCATTAGCCCTGACTCGCTCCTGCGAGAGTGGCCTCTGACTGCTGGTGAGTACGTGGTTTCAGGGTCTATTTCATCCCCCTCTCGGGGTGCTTTTCACCTTTCCCTCACGGTACTAGTTCACTATCGGTCGCTGAACGTATTGAGCCTTGGAGGGTGGTCCCCCCAGCTTCCCACAAGATTTCGCGTGTCTCGTGGTACTCAGGATCCCAGCGACGCCTGTTTGTCTGTCTCGACGGGACTCTCACCCGCTCCGGTCGCGCTTTCCAACGCGTTGGAGTCAACAAACCTGCGTGGTGTGCTGGTCCTACAACCCCAGTTCTTCTTGCGAACAACTGGTTTGGGCTCCTCCCATTTCGCTCGCCACTACTCTGGGAATCTCGGTTGATTTCTTCTCGTCAGGCTACTGAGATGTTTCAGTTCGCCCACCGCCCTCCACCTTGCCTATGTGTTCAGCAAGGGGTCTCCAGACATCACTCTGGAGGGGTTGCCCCATTCGGATACTCAGGGCTCATCGCTTGCATGCAGCTCCCCCTGAACGTTTCGCCGGTCTCCGCGTCCTTCATCGGCGTTCAGCGCCAAGGCATCCACCTCGTACTCTGTGTAGCTTGTTCTTCTTCTCTTTGGTTGGTTCTGTGATTGCGTACGAGACACTCACATGTCTCGCCCCTCTGCTGAGTGATGACGCACTCAGCAAAATTGAAGTTATGCTCTCTTCGGTTGTCAAAGTGCAGGATGGGTTGCCCCAACCCCTGGAGAGTGGAAATCAGTGCAGCGCGGTGTCCTCATCGCTGTGCTTCAGCCCTGTTTCGACCTGGAAGATGACCCTCATGGTGGAGGGTCGATGCTCCCTAGAAAGGAGGTGATCCAGCCGCACCTTCCGGTACGGCTACCTTGTTACGACTTCACCCCAATCACCGACCCCACCCTCGACGCCTGCCTCTCTTGCGAGTTAGCCTGGCGGCTTCAGGTGTTGCCGACTTTCGTGGTGTGACGGGCGGTGTGTACAAGACCCGGGAACGTATTCACCGTGGTGTGCTGACCCACGGTTACTAGCAACTCCTCCTTCATGCAGGCGGGTTGCAGCCTGCAATCTGAACTGAGACCGGCTTTGTTGAGATTGGCTCCCCCTCGCGGGTTGGCGACTCGTTGTTTCCGGCCATTGTAGCGTGTGTGTCGCCCAGGACGTAAGGGCCGTGCTGACTTGACGTCATCCCCGCCTTCCTCCACGTTGATCGCGGCAGTTTCGTCGGACATATCCAACCGACGACAGGGGTTGCGCTCGTTGCGGGACTTAACCCAACATCTCACGACACGAGCTGACGACAGCCATGCAGCACCTGTGCAGCCGTCCCTTGCGGGTACACCCCTTTACGGGTGGTGCGACTGCATGTCAAACCCTGGTAAGGTTCTTCGCGTTGCATCGAATTAAACCACACGCTCCGCTGCTTGTGCGGGTCCCCGTCAATTCCTTTGAGTTTTAATCTTGCGACCGTACTCCCCAGGCGGACCACTTATCGTGTTAACTGCGGCACGGAAGGGGTCGATACCTCCCACGCCTAGTGGTCATCGTTTACGGCCAGGACTACCGGGGTATCTAATCCCGTTCGCTCCCCTGGCTTTCGCACCTGAGCGTCAGGAACTTGCCAGGACACTGCCTTCGCCTTTGGTGTTCCTCCGGATATCTACGCATTTCACCACTACACCCGGAATTCCGTGTCCCTCTCAAGTCCTCAAGCCCCCCCGTCTTCAAGGACCTTCTCCAGTTAAGCCGGAGACTGTCACCTCGAACGCGAGAGGCCGCCTGCGTGCGCTTTACGCCCAGTAACTCCGGACAACGCTCGCCCCCTACGTATTACCGCGGCTGCTGGCACGTAGTTAGCCGGGGCTGATTCCTCTGGTACCGTCCTTGCTCGTCCCAAAGAAAAGCAGTTTACGATCCGAAGACCGTCGTCCTGCACGCGGCGTTGCTCGGTCAGGGTTGCCCCCATTGCCGAATATTCCTCACTGCTGCCCCCCGTAGGAGTCTGGGCCGTTCTCAATCCCAGTGTGGCTGATCGTCCTCTCAGACCAGCTATCGATCGTCGCCTTGGTAGGCTGTTACCCCACCAACCAGCTAATCGACCACAGGCCCATCCCAGAGCGCCCTTGCGAGCTTTCCTTCTCTCTCTCAAGAGAAGCGGATGCGGTATTGTCGGCGATTTCTCGCCGGTATTCCTCACTCCAGGGTAGGTCACCCATGTGTTACTCACCCGTCCGCCACTCCCTCCTGTTCCGAAAAACAAAAGGGCGTTCGACTTGCATGTGTTAGGCACGCCGCCAGCGTTTGTCCTGAGCCAGGATCAAACTCGCCATTCAATTTTATATGAAATCTCTTCTTTAGAGATTCATGTTCATTTTCATGACAAGCCTATCGTGAATTGACTGGCTCTCAATCTATACTATTGGTTCCTTACCACTCTTCAATTGTTCATGTACGTTCTTTGCTTTCGTTTCGCGCTGTTCAGTTTTCTGTCCGGCGCAAGTGAGATAATATCACTGTCTCTATATCCTGTCAAGAGGTTTTTTTATGAGTTTTGTCAGATTTTGAAAATTTGCAAAAAACTCGTTTTCTAAAGTTCCTTTTCTTTGCGTTCCCGCTCCAACCGCTCTTTCAACGGGATGATTTTTTCATCTCCTGGCTCCTGATTGATGACCTGTGTGTTCTGCTCAAGATAATAACTCACAATCAGCGCGATCCCAACGCCAAAGGGGATCAGTCCTGGTAGCAACCAGGGGCCGATATGCAATGGGGCGGCGGCGAACGCGGCAGGTAGGAGAAAACCAATGGGGTAAAGCCCGATGGTGAGCGTCAATCCAACCATGCCAGTAATTAAACCAGCTCTGAGCATCCCCCTGCTGCGCCGCTGCCTGGGCATATGCTCAGGGTTGATGCCATGCGCCAACAGGGCCATGCGCTCCTTGTAGTGGATATACCGCAACAGGACGACAAAGACGAAAAAGATAGCCAGCGCGATCAACCAGCCAATTAAAATCATAATGACGTTGGTAGACATGCCTATAACCTCTTTTGTTCAGCATAGTACTATATGTTATGATACGTTTTGATGGGGAAGATGTTTCGTAAAATCCGCGAAACTTTTTCGCCAAATCTGCTCTCTGAAATAGAGAAAGCATATGAACGAATATCTTTTGCCACAATCTCAAAGCATGGGGATTTCACTCCCTAATACTGCCTCTGCTCCTGTCGAACAGGATGAGGCAGCTCTGATCACTGCCAGTCAGGCAGGCGATCAGGAGGCTTTTGCGCACCTGGTGCAGTCACATCAGCGACGCGTATTCAACCTTACCTTTCGCATTCTCCGACAATATGAAGAGGCCAGCGAAGTCACGCAAGAAACGTTTCTCGCCGCCTGGCAAGCTCTGCCATCCTTTCGCAAAGACGCTCGTTTCTCGACCTGGCTCTACCGCATCGCTTACAATTGCAGTATGAAGCAGCTAGAACAACGCAAACGGGATCAGGCTTTACAGACGGCGATGCAAGAGGAGCAGGCTTTAGAGCAGGTCAGCAATAATGAATGGACCAATATCAAATTAGAAGAACGTGAAACTCAAGCATTTGTCCGTGAGCATCTCGCAAGATTACCCGCGAAATATCAGATAGTATTAATATTGCGTCATCTACAGGATATGAGTTACGAAGAAATGGCCGAAATACTTACGGTTCCTATCGGCACAATAAAAACTCATTTGTTTCGAGCACGCAATCTGCTCAAGGAGCGCCTGGAAGCCTTTGAGCGCGAATGGAGAACTAGAGGTTAGTTATGCGTTGTTCTCAAGCTGACCAACAACTACAACTTTATATTGATAGACAGCTTTCCTTGAAACAGGTGCGACTCCTTGAAGCACATCTTTCAACCTGCTCGACGTGTAGACAGTCGCTACTATTGCTGGAGAAAATTGACGAAGCTCTTCAGGAGATGTATACCGTCGCGGAACCGCCTGATCTCACGGCAGACATTATGCGCAAGGTAGCTCTTATACCTCGCCGTGCCGAAAAACAGCCCTACACTTTGCTGCGTCCATCCCTTTCAGAGCTACTTGCAGCGATCATCCTTGCTACCTTCGCCACGCTAGGAGTTATTCTCGGACAACCATCGCTGCGCGCCATCCTGCCCATCGGCAACGGACACGACTTACTTTCGCTGGCGTTTATCAATATTTTGCATATGCTGCCGAATATTAATAGTGGCACATTGATGTTGATCCTCTGGGTGATTGGCACCGTTCTGGGCGTCTGGATCACGCTGATGGTAGCAGGAAACGAGATGCGTGATATGTGGTTTAAAGCGGTTATAGATCGCTTACCGGTATGGTAGTTGTTTCCTCATATTGATACTTATCGAGCAATTCGGAGAGATGAATGGTATGGCAACAGCTAGAAAGCGTCGTCCAGCAGAAATTGCGCTAGGCTTTTTCCTGCTTTGCCATCCTGGTCCAGTCTTTTTCCATATTATCGCGGTCGCCTTGATCGCGCTTCTGGCGGCATGGCCCCATCTTATCTGGGGCGTATTGGCGCTTGTCGTAGCAGCACATGCCGCGATGCAACTTTCCATTGCCGTACTCAACGATTATTGCGACCGTAAACTGGACGCCAGAGGGAAACAGAGTAAGCCCATCCCGCGTGGGCTGGTTTATCCTCACGAGGCTCTGACTGCCGGACTGCTTTTGATTGTGCTGATGCTTGTACTTTTGCTTCCGCTCAATCCGCTGGCCCTGCTGGTCTCTTTGTTGTACCTGATATTGGGCCAGGGCTACAATCTTGGTTTGAAAGCGACGCCTTTAAGCGGGATTGTCTTCGCGCTGGCTATTCCGCTCATTCCTGTCTACGCCTTTGTAGGAGTGGGCCGCATCACTCCTATCGTGTTCTGGCTGGTTCCGGTCGCGGCCCTGCTCGGCGTGGCGCTGAACCTCGCCAACTCATTGCCAGATATTGAGGCGGACGCTGCCGAGAAAGCGCATACTCTGGCTGTTGTTCTGGGTACGCAACGCTCGTTTATCGCCTGCCCCTTACTCATTCTCCTGAGCGCATTCTTTATCGGGATGCTGACGGCAGCTCGCATTGTCCCTGCTCAGCCCTTGATTATTATCTCGACGTTATTGTTTGCTTGCTTCGCGGTAAGCATGATGATCCTGTTCTTTGGCTCCCAAAAGCCTGTCTCGACGCGCAAACTTTACTTTTACCTGGTGGTGTTAACCTGTCTTGTGATCGCCGGAGGCTGGTTGCTAGGAGCACTTGTCTAATGCCATTACGCCTGACCTTGCTGGAATCCATCTTATCGCGCCTGAACATCCTACCTACCCCACTTTTCGATGCTCCGTTGGCACCTGGAATTGCCAGAGTGCTCGTGACTGCCTGCGAGCTGGGCATTTTCGATACGCTGGGCAAGGGCAAACTATCGGCGCAGGCGCTGGCAGAGAAATTACACTGCGACCCAGGAAAGCTACAACTGCTACTCCAACTGCTTGCCTCAGCAGGATATCTACGCCATCACAAAGACTATTACGCTAATACCCGCGTGGCGCGGCGCTGGCTGATGAGCAGTTCACCAGTCAGCATTGCACCTTATATTGTACATAGCCCCGATATTGTTGCCATCTGGGAACATTTGCCTGACGTGCTTTTTACCGGCAAACCTGCTATAACCATGCCCTATCAGACAGACGCGAGCAACCCGGAGACGCAAAAGCTGCTTGCTCGCCACTACGCTGGTCTGGCCTCGCTGGCAATGGCTCTCGGCAAAGAGATTGTCAGGCGCGTTCATATTCCCGCAAAAGCAACGCAACTACTTGATGTCGGCGGCTCCCACGCAGGTTACAGCGCCCTTTTCTGCCAAAAACACTCTCGTCTGCATGCCACCATCATGGACATCCAACCAGGCATCGAGGCCGGACAGCGGACAGCCAGCTTAATGAAGCTCGAAGATCGTATGAGCTTTATCTGTGCCGATATTGTGCAGGATGAGTTTACATCCGTATGTCCGGCTTCATTCGATGTCGCCCTCTACTTTCATATCGCCCATCTACTGCAACCTGAAGTTAATCAGGCAGTGCTAACGAAGGTTGTACAGACGCTTAAGCCAGGAGGTATGCTCGTATTCGTCGATCAAGTTACCGATCAGCGCCATAAATCGCAGCTTGCCACGCTGATCGTCCAATGTATGGCGCTGACAATGGCGACGGTCGGCGGAACATGTTATCCCTTCTCGACGGTAAAAATGTGGCTGGAGCAAGCGGGAATGGCTGAGGTACGCCAACACCGCCTGACGATGCCGGGCGCAACGCTGATAACGGCGATTAAGCAGGGCGAAGCGGTCCTGACCCGGAAAAGACGATCACATTGTTGATGGCTGAGCGCAAAAGTGCAGATGAGTGTCCCATAGGTCCACTCCACGATATCGTATACTAATAAAGAAGGACACACAACAGAATACGTGAAAGAAGGAGCTGGAAAGACAGTGAATGTTGGGATTATGCTTCCGCAAGAGTGGGAGAGAGGTTCGATTGGGCCGATAGAGGCATATGAGACGATTTCAAAAAGAGGAGTACTCCTATGGCAACATCTTCTTCTGTTTTACTTCCTCCTGGTGGGCAGCATATCCTCTTCGTTCTGGCTCACCCTGATGATGCTGACTTTATCTGTGGTGGAACGGTAGCGTGTTTAGCAGAAGAGGGACGAGAGATTCACTATCTGCTCGTTACAAGAGGCGATAATGGGACGAACGATCCTGCAATGACACCTACCCATCTTACGACCATTCGAGAGCAAGAACAACGACATGCTGCCGAGTTATTAGGCGTTCAGACCGTCACTTTTTTAGAAGGATATCTTGATGGCGAAGTTGAGGCAACGCTTGCATTACGGCGTGATATAGCCTTGATTGTACGTCAATGGCGTCCAGATGTCGTATTCACGTTCGATCCCTGGAAACGGTACGATATGCATCCCGATCATCGTGCTGTTGGGATCTGTACTCAGGATGCCTTAGTAAATGCAGGGGCTAGAAACTTTCCTGAGCAATTCCGCAATGGAATCACACCGCATAGCGTCAAACACATCTATTACTTCTCAACCGATCAACCCAACCATTGGGTTGATACCAGTCATGTGATTGAAAAGAAAATAGCTGCAATGCGTTGTCATGAGAGCCAGATGAGCGGGTTTAATCCAGATGAGTACGCTCGTAGAAAAGGCCGCGAGGCTGGCATGGCGCATAAATATAAGCTTGCGGAGGCATTTCATCATGATGTAATCTAAAAAAATTTACAGTAGGGCTATCAGACTGGGGAATTCTCAAAATGGCAGCCATTTCACTTTTGGGTTATGATAGGCGGAAATATCTGTAACTCGACCCCTAAATGAGCGATATATGGGTTTTTTGGGGCGAGCCGATCCAGCATTTCATAAAGTTGTTTCACTTCTTCTATCCCCTGTTGTGAATGAGACTGACGCGCAAATTGCAACGCAATCTTTGCCATTTTTGCGCACTCTTCAAACTCTTTCGACACCAGGAGAATTCTTGCCTCCGTGATAGAGAGGTACATTTCTTTTCTCACACTACTTGTCCCGATATGTTTTCTCGCCGTCATCAACGCATTTCTTGCATCTTTGAGCAAATCTCTATTCGCCCTTATATGCGTATGTTTCAGCCGCTCTATCAACTCCTCATCAGTTGTATGGAACAACGCAAAACGTGATAAGGTTTTTGCTCGCTCATGATGGATAGCATACAAGCTAAAAGTTAAAAATGTCCCATCATCTTCTACTTTCCCATTGTAGATAAGCTTTGTTGCGTTATCTTGCCAGATGCGACATTGGGCTTGGAGTTTCTCATCCCCTTCTGCATACAACGCATGTATTTCTGCGGCAAGCAAATAGCTACTTCCTTTAAGCGAGGCACATACTCGTTTCGTTTTCCCCAGGGCACTCATAATATCATCCGTTGCCTGCTTATATCTTTTCTGTATTACATACACTCTCGAACGTCGGTACAGCGAGGCTCCCAAAAGTTCAGGATCATGGAGAGGCTCTGCAAGAGAGACGGCCTTATTTGCGAAGGCCAAAGCTTCTTTATCTCTCTTATGGTGTTGAGCAATAAACGTTGAATGCTGATAGAATCGGCTTAACAGATCTTGCCGCGCATCCTTTTCTATTTCTGGCACGCGTGTAATAATCTGTTCAAGCTCCTGCTGGTGTTTATAAAATCTGTAGGCTGCTGTTGGTGAATATTTATCTCTACTGGTATGAGCAAATGTCAGGATATCTTCGTACAATGCATAGGCGTTCTCTTCTAAAAGGTCTGCTATCCCTTTAGATGTATCAGGAAATGCAGCGTGATCGTGATCACCTCTCACACTTGCCCATGTAAGCCCAAGTAATCCAGGTGGAATTTTGAGCAATCTGCAAAGGAAAATGCGTCTGTCCATATCTGCTAAGTATGTTTGATTTTCCCAATAAGCGACCGTTTGTTTATCGACACCACAAACAATAGCGAAGGCTTCTTGTGAAGACCAACCAGCTCTCACCCTATGATCAGCCAGAACTTCTCCCATATGGGGAAGCCCATAGAAGCCTGGAGAGTAGTTTTCAGGATCTGCCATTGCGCTCATGGAGTTTACCTGCCCCCTTCCCAACAGAAAACGCGACATCTCGGAGAGATTGTAGCTTCTTTAGCGCACTGTTGCAATACCTCATTATAACATACAAGCAAGTTGTTTTAGGGCCTAAACCTCTTTCAAGCTAGAGCGATTTTTATATTGCTGCAATTCGCATTTTGAGGAACACTAACATAGGGTTTATCGCATGAAGATATGACAGTAGGTCATCAAGCAAAAGAGAAAGGATGTGGCAGCATGACAGAGCAAACAAGCCAGGTGGCACAGCTTCTTCAACGAATCGAAGCAGAGTATACCGCAGCACAACAAGGTCTCTACGGCCTTGCAAGCGTCGGGAGACATGCTTTTCTCACTGCACGGCAGGAAAATATTGCAGGTCTACATCAACAATTGCAAAGTGTAGTCGGTCAGCATGAAGCCATCAAGCTTCTTGCAGAAACGCTGGATACAGACTAAAAACAGACAAACTTATTTCGGGATCATATTGAGAAGGTGCGCTAAAGGGTGGAAGATATGGGCAGGAGAAAGAAACAACAAATATCATCATTTCCTTCTTCACGAATGAGAGGGTTCATGGCGACCCTGCCAATCAAACGATTACGTACACCACTATTTGAGGCAACATGGGCAAAAGAGGTTTTGCGCAAACACGGCTGCGGAGTGGTTGAGGAAAACAGCTGCTGTACCATCTATTTTCCGCGAGGTACCACACAAACAGAGTTGTTCCCGCGCACCATGACAATGGAACGCTTTCGCATTATCCTACCTGGAGGCGAGGTCACGTTTGTCTATGCCAGAGATTTTATACGGGAAGTGAATATTTTGTATTTGCCCAGGCCGGATAAAACGCCTGTGAGAAAGCATAAGAATTCTATAAAAAGAAGCGATGACTAATGATTGTCATCGCTTCTTTAATCAGTCGGGGCGAGAGGATTTGAACCTCCGACCACTACAACCCCATTGTAGTGCGCTACCGGGCTGCGCTACGCCCCGCTATTCAACAACGAGATTAGTATAGCAGAAAAGATACCTTCTCGTCAAGATTTTTTTCCGTTTTTTTTGCATACAGACCGCATTTACTCTAGAGCTTTTAGCATTGCAGAGAAGAGCAAGGCCATCGCGAAGGATGGCCTTGCTGAGTTGCGGTTAGATCGCAGCCACAACTGAAGCCTGACGGCGTAACAACCACAAGGCTATACCGAGCACAACGATGGTGCAACTAAGCACGATCCCGCCATCAAACAATACGGAAGGCAGCGCACTCTGGTTCTGCAAAGCGTTAAAAGCTCCATCCGCGACATAATAGGAGGGCAGTATTCTAATCAGCTGCGCCACTGGATTGCTGCCCAATAATGTGCCCAATGGACCGGTGAAGAAGGTAGAAACGGTAAACAGAATACTCACGATGCTGATAAAACCACCAAGAGCGCCCGTTGTCTCGAAGATGCTGCCAGCAAGTAAACCTAGAGCCAGGGCAAAACAAGAGCCAAGCAGCACAAAGAGGAGCATCATGGGAATATTACCCACAAAGCCTTTCTGAACTGCTATCACCACTACCGCCAGTACGATTTGATAGACTAGTCCCACCAGCAGCTTACCCAGCACAATATCAGTGAAGGTGGCAGGCGAAACCATGAGCATGCGCATAGTCTTCTTTTCTTTTTCTTCGATCAGCAGGTTAGGTACAAGTGAGGTTCCTACGAGCAAAGAAATCAGCAGAGCAGCTACGATATAAAAGCTGCTGAGATCCACAGTCGGCGTTGATGTTGGTGGATTGATCGTTGCCACCGTGACCTTGAGCGGTTGCGGGTTGGTAACGGCGCTGGCATAGCTGCTAATTACACGCATTAAGAGCTGGCGATCCAGATTATTTACTTCATCTCCATTGACATAAAGACCAAGTTGGGGATGGTTCCCTTTGCGCAATTCGGCTTCAAAGTTGGCAGGCACAACCAGACCGACAGCATAGGGCGAGCTTTTATGCACGCCATTCGGACCAAAGGCGGCTGTAACATCATCTGGAGATCCTGCTCGCGTTACGCTGGGATGGTCAAAGAAACTGGTTACGACCTGATCGATGCCTGCGTTTCCTGGATCGTAGACCAAAATGTTCGACGTTTTAGCTCCAACGACGCTGCTTATTCCTAGAAACATGAACGCAAGAAAGATGGGAGTGAGCAACCCAAACAAGGTGCCTCTGTTTAGAATTATATCAATCGCGTCTTTACGAGCGATAGCAAGAATTGAGCGTACATGCATGTTAAAACTCCTTTTGCATTTCCACTTGACTTCTTAAAATTTAATGTTTATACTCCCCTACGGTAAGGTGCGGCAGCCGCTGTTAGTGCTCGACCCATCGGAGGGTTTGAAACAACAACTATGACAGGCTAACGCCAGCGATTTCAATAAAGACATCTTCTAAGGAGGCTTCGTCCGAATGCACCGCCCGCACCTTGCCCTGCTCCATCCATGCTGCGAGTTGTGCTTGATCGGTTGAACTATCCATTGCCAGTTGCTTCTCCACCAATGCGCCAGTTCCATTAGACGATTGATTTTCTGCCAACGTGACCACCATCGTGCGCTGCCCATGTGCCAGCTTCAAGTTGCGCGGCGTATCGTTGGCGACGATCCGTCCATCGACGATAAAAGCAATCCGTTGGCAAAGCAGGTCGGCCTCCTCCATTAAGTGCGTTGTTAATAAGATGGTCATTCCCTCCTGGCTCAATTTCACAATCGTCTGCCGTACTTCGTGAGCCGCAATGGGATCGAGTCCACGGCTTGGCTCATCCAGAAAAAGCACCTGCGGTTTGTGCAGCAGCGCGCGGGCGATCATTATGCGCTGCTTCATACCATTGGAGAAGGTGCGAATGGGATCTTTTGCCCGGTCGCGCAGCCGCACAAGCTCAAGCACTTCATCGATCCGGCTCGTTGGGATGTTATACAGCCAGCAAGCAAACTCCAGATTTAAGCGTGCGGAAAGCCGATCATATAAATTTTGCTCCTCGAAGACGACGCCAACATGTTCTTTTAACCGCTGCCGCTCTTTCACCACATCGTAACCAGCGACCCTCGCACTCCCACTATTCGGATCAATCTGCCCGGTAAGCATACGGATGGTGGTGGTTTTGCCTGCTCCATTTGGGCCTAGAAAGCCAAAAATCTCACCATGTCGCACATCAAAACTAATTCCTGCTACCGCTTCTTTTTTGCCGAATGCACGATGAAGGTCGTGCGCTTCAATCATAAATTCAGGTGTATTCATGCTTTATCCTTGCCTTTTTTATACTCCGATAATTTATGGACCGTCCATCAATCACTACGGCAACTGTACCATGAGAGAATTGCCCTCGCTACAAAATTCCGCCGTATGGAGATAATCAGGCGTTAAGAGGCGCAAATTTGCGGGTAAATGAACTTGCGTGGAGATGAATGGAGCAAAAATTAGGCTGAATGGATACCGACACAAACGCTGTTCTGGCGATTCCTCACTGTGCTACAATGTCTCTGGCAGCGTGAGCCTATTCTGCGTCAGTCTCTCTCACTAAAGGATTTTTTTATGTTACAGGTGCGACGGCTGGAAAAACTCGTCAATGGTCGCAGCGTATTGTACATTGAACAACTCGATATTGCTGCTGGCGAAGTGGTTGCTGTGATTGGTCCCGTCCATAGTGGCAAAACATCGCTGATCCGTATCCTTTCCGGCATGCAGGCTCCCAGCGGCGGCACGGTTCTCCTTAACGGGCAGGACATTTACCAGGTTCCGACCCTGCGTGCCGAGATTAGTACCATGTTTACAGAAGACCTGTTCTATGAACGGCAGACTGCGCAGGGAAACCTTGAGTTTTATCGCCAGCTCCACAAACTGCCCAAAAGCAGCGTTAGCAACGCTCTGGCGGAAGTTGGACTGAGCGACCATGCTCAAACACCTGTTTCTAAGCTTGCTCCAGCTATTCAGCGCCGCCTGGCGTTTGCACGCATAGTCATGAAGCACGCTCCCGTTTGCCTGCTAGATCAGCCCATTTTGCGGACTGATCTGGATACGCAGGCTTTGTTTGCACGCATCATCAGTCAGCTGGCGGCAGAGGGAACGGCAGTGCTGATTACAGGCGAAGACCTGGCCTGGGCAGGCAAATGTTGCACACGCATCATAGAATTGGAAGATGGGCGCATTACCAACAGCTACAGCCCTGAGTCGAACGTGCAACCAGCCATACCCGAACGCCTGATCCCGTATAAGATACCCGCACGCAAAGATGACCGCATCATGCTCTTCGACCCCAGCGATATCCTATACGCCACCAGTCGCGATGGCAAAACATTTCTGCGCACCGCCAAAGATGAGGCCACAACCAACCTGACCTTGCAAGAGCTGGAAAGTCGCCTGATCGGTCGTGGTTTCTTCAAGGCTCACCGGGCCTATCTCGTTAACCTGCAATATATCAAAGCCGTGATTCAATATACGCGCAACAGCTATACTTTGCTGCTCAACGATCAGCAAGAAACAATGGTACCATTAAGCAAACAATGTGAAAAAGAGTTACAGGAACTACTGGGATATTAGTCATAGCAAAAGCAAGAACACAGCAAATTAAAGCTAGATTTTTTCTCCAAAATCTGCTATACTCGATGCTAATGTAAAAGCATCGAAAAGCGAGGATGGGGAGAGTAAGCGGACAGGGAACGCGCAGGGAGAAAAGGTCACCGACTGCAAGCCTTTTCGCAGGACCGTTCGCCGAAGTTCACCCTAGAGCTGGCTGCTGAAACCACACAGCAAAGTAGGTAGTCCCGGATGTCTCCGTTACAGACAAACCGAGTGGAATCGAACCTTGTCTGCTGACAGAACGAGGGTAAATTCAATACGGGTGGTACCACGGAGAGAACAATACCGGCAACTTCGTCCCTGTTGACGATCTGTCGGTTTTTTTGATTCTTGGAGGCTAGTATGATAGAACAACTTGCAGATTTGCTTGGACAACTCGATACGTTGCAAGCACGCGCCATTGCCGAACTGGAGCCGATCAACACCATCGCCGAACTGGATGAGTGGGATACACGCTACCTGGGGCGCAATCGCGGCGAACTGAAAAACCTTTCTTCGGTCATGCCCAGGCTGACCAAAGAAGAACGCCCTGTCGTGGGCCAGAAAATCAATACGGTTAAGGCCGCACTAGAGCAACGACTGGCGGCCAAACGCGAATCGCTGCGACAGCGCGCGCTGATGCAGGCATTGGAGCAAGAGCGCATCGATGTGACACTGCCAGGCCGCGCCTTGCCCATCGGCCATATGCACCCGGTATCGCGCACTATTCAGGAAGTGACGGAGATCTTCGCCAAAATGGGCTTCCAGGCAATCCAGGGGTTGGAGGTTGAGACCGATTATCATAACTTCCAGGCGCTCAACATTCCAACCGACCACCCCGCCCGCGATATGCAGGATACCTTCTGGATCGCGCCCGGACAGATTCTGTTACGCACCCATACATCGCCGATGCAGGTGCGCATCATGAAGCAGGTACGGCCACCGGTACGCGTCCTCGTGCCTGGCAAGGTATATCGCAACGAGGCCATCGACGCCTCGCATGAAGCCATGTTCCATCAAATTGAAGGGCTGCTGGTCGATGAATACTGCACGATGGCCGATCTGAAGGGGTGCCTTGAGCGTTTCGCGCGTGAAATGTTCGGCGAAGGCCGTCGCCTGCGCTTCCGGGGCAGCTACTTCCCATTCACGGAGCCGAGCGCCGAAGTCGATATCAGTTGCATTATGTGCAATGGCGAGGGATGCCGCCTCTGCAAACACACTGGCTGGCTGGAAATTCTTGGCTCAGGGATGGTTCATCCGAAGTTGCTGCGCGAGGTAGGGTACGATCCCAAGAGGTATCGTGGCTTCGCCTTCGGCATGGGCGTGGAGCGAATCGCCATGCTCAAGTATGGCATCGGCGAGATCCGCCTCTTCTCAGGCAATGATTTACGTTTCTTGCGCCAGTTCTAATCCGAATTGGTTCTATTCCTCAATGGAGAATTTGTGATGCGAGTACCTTTGAGCTGGCTCAAAGATTATGTTGATATCAATATGTCGCCCGAAGAACTGGCCCATATCCTGACAATGGCCGGGCTGGAAGTTGAGGCCATTGATTACCTGGGCAAAAGTTGGGGCGACAAGGTGATTACTGCTCAGATTGTGCATCTGGAAGAAGTGCCAGGCTCAAACCATCTGAGCTATACCCGAATTAACACCGGCACACAGGAGATCGGCGTCATCTGTGGAGCGCCCAATATCAGACAGGGAGACAAGGTGCCGCTGGCCCTCCCTGGCGCGAAAATAGGCGATATCACCATCACCGAAGCTCGTAAAATGGGCCATATGTCGCAGGGCATGCTCTGTTCCCCGCGCGAGCTTGGTCTTGGGAGCGACCACTCCGGCATCTACATTCTCGATCCCGCGACCGAGCTGGGACAGAAGTTGATTGACGTGCTGGGCGATGTTGTGCTGGATTTTGCCATCAAGGCCCATCGTGGCGACCTTTCGTCGATCATTGGCATCGCACGCGAGGTCGCCGCCCTCACGGGCCAACAGCTACGGCTTCCACACCCAGTATTGCAGGAGCAAGGCAAACCTGCCCAGGAAATGGTCAGGGTGACGGTAGAAGATCCCGACCTGTGCCCACGCTATAGTGCGCGCGTGGTCAGCGGCGTCAAACTCGGACCATCGCCAGGTTGGATGGGACGCCGCCTGCTAGCAGCAGGGATGCGCCCGATTAACAACGTGGTGGATATCACAAACTATGTCATGCTTGAGTTCGGTCAACCGTTACATGGCTTCGATTATGAGCTGGTACGCGACCATCATATTATCGTGCGCCGCGCTCACGAAGGCGAAACGATGACCACGCTCGACGATGTCAAGCGCAAACTGACGCCTGATATGCTGCTGATTACCGATCCCCAGGGGCCGACAGCCATTGCGGGCGTGATGGGCGGCGCGATTAGTGAGGTCAACGATAAAACCACCACGATTTTGTTGGAGGCCGCGAACTTCAAGGCCGCTAATGTGCGTCACACCTCGGTCACACTGGGGCTGCGCACCGATGCCTCCAGTCGCTTCGAGAAAGGGCTTGATCCCGGCCTGACGATCACCGGAGCAAATCGAGCGGTACAATTGATGGCAGAGTTGGCGGGAGGCACGATCCATCCTGGCATCGTTGACTGCTATCCCAATCCGCTCAAGCCGCGTACCCTGACCTTCTCAACCAGCGAGGTTGAATGGCTCACCTCTATGCAAGTAACGCAGCATGAGGTTGTGGATGCGCTATCTGCGCTTGGCTTCGTTGTCGCTCCTGATGAACAGGGTAAGACGATGCGCGTCACCGTGCCGACCTATCGTTCGGATATCGAGGAAGGCGCGGACCTCGTCGAGGAAGTGATCCGCTTAATCGGCTATGATCGTATTCCCAGCACGATTCCAACTGGCCCATTGCCCGAACCAATACCCGATCACTGGTTCGAGCGTGAACAGGAGATCCGCACGCTGCTTATCGGAGCTGGCTTGAATGAAATCGTCACCTATACTCTGACCAGCCGCGCTCGCATGCTGAATCTGCTGGCCCAGGCGGATGTCGATTCGGCCCGCTTCCTCCTGCAAACTCCCGTGAGCACAGCCAACGGCCCGCATACAGCCATCACAACCACGGCAGCGAACGCGGTTGCGACCCTTGATCCGCAGGCCCTTCCGGCTGTGGTGCTGGCTAACCCGTTAAGTAGCGAGCTGGAATGCCTGCGCTTGACGCTAATGAGCAGCTTGCTGGAAACAGTGCAGGAGAATAGCAAGCGTAATAAAGCTGGCCTGCGCTTCTTCGAAATCGGACGGCGCTACCTCCCGGTCGATGGTCCTGACAAACAGCCAGACGAGCGACGTTCCGTCGGCATCGCCCTCTGCGGACCAGCGGAAATTTCGTGGCTCTATGAACTATCGCATCCGGCAGACTTCTATGACTTGAAGGGCATTATCGAAGCGCTGCTGGCAGGCTTGAAGATTACACACTATCGCTTCACGCCCACGCAACACCCGACATTCCACCCAGGACGATGCGCCCTACTGGAGCTGCCGCGACCATCAAGCACCGGAGAGCAAATGCTCAGCCCTGCTGGTGTGCTAGGCGAGGTCCACCCTGTAGTGCAGCAGCGTTATGACCTGCCGCATCGAACCTATCTCTGCGAGCTTGACCTGGAACGCCTTTATACAGCAGTACCTGCCCAGGTAATCTATCGGCCCATCTCGCGCCACCAGGAATTGACCCGCGATCTAGCTCTGATCGTCGATCAGCAGATACCGACAGAGGATGTGCGCGAGACGATCAGGCGCAATGGCGGTGACTTGTTGCGCTCAGTGACCCTGTTCGATGTCTACACTGGCGACCCAATTCCCGCGGGGAAGAAAAATCTGACCTACTCGCTGATCTACCAGGCCCAGGACCGCACCCTCACCGATGCCGAGGCCAATAGTTTGCAAGAGCGAATCATGCACGCCTTGAATGACGAACTTGGAGCCGTATTACGTTAAGTATACGCTCACCCGTTTTTCAGCACTCCTGCTATACGGCAGGAGTGCTGATTTGTACAGATTGACGTATTCACAGTTTCAGTGCCAAGTTTATCAGAACAGTCCTTCAGACCGATATTCCAACACTTCTCAAGAACCAGGATAGATATATGATGAAAGATGAATATACTTAATATAACAAATAAACGTATTACGCTTGAAAATTGGCAAATAGCCCATCTGGTACTTCTTATATCTAGAGTGACCAATCAGGCTATCTAACGTTTTACCAGTAGAGTCTATTAGTAGTCGATTGCTTGTGTAAGAGGCATACGTGTGGACGGGATCATATTTATTTTATTTTTCTCATCGGGGCACGACACATTATTTGTAAGCAGAGGACAGGGAACAGGGAAAAGAGATGGAATATGAATCAGTGTTTACGATGTAACAAGTCATGTAACGCTGCCTCTTTATTCTGCGAAGAGTGTCGATCACTGCTTGGACGGCAGGTAGACAGAGGCGAGCAAGTAGACGTAGCAGATTTTGCCACGTCTCCCCAGGTAGCCGTTGCCGCAAAAACCGAAGCCCAGGACGACCCATTAGAACGCTCCACCATGCCTTATCCTGCTGTGACATCTCTTCCAGAGACGCCGTCGCCACTATCACCAATGATAGCCTATGTTAACACAGTTGAACAGGTATTTCAAAAGTTGAGCGACGCCGCTCGACGGATCGCCAGCGCTGACCGAGGGCAACGACACAGACTACCTCCCCGCGTCTCGCGTCTGGCCCCTTTACGCGATATTTCCTCCGAGATTCAGCGTCACAGCACCCCTATGCCCACAATATCAGACAATGTCCACGCCGGGTCCAATGACGACCTGAGCAGAAATCTTCCCGATCTCTGGCCCTGGCTCCACGATTCAGATGCGGACGAAGATGAAAAAGATCTCTGGTCAAACCGCAGCGATCCACTGATGTCGCGTAGTTTTGAATTCAACCGTAACTATGGTGAAAATAGGAGGCGGACAGCCATAGCGGGACTGGCTACATCGGCTATGGCCAGACAGCATCAGAAGACTGCTCGTCTGCGAGCTGCCTTTTTTGGCCTGGTCATTCTGGTAGTACTTGCTTCCACGATAGACACCGTGCTCCTGTCCAACGCCTTTTTACACTCTAAATCTAACTCGCTAGTATCAAATGGCTTTCCCGTGCTGACTCTTTCCAGCAATATTGCGAACTACGGTCAGAGTATTACCCTGCGTCTTCGTCATTTTTCCTCACTGGCCCGCGTAGCCCTGACACGAGATATTGAAGAGCAAGTACAATTAGATGCCACAAGTTCGCTGGTTCAGGTCGGACGAGATGGCAGTGCCGATCCTAAGATGCTGATCGACAGTAACTGGACGCCAGGCTTTCATACTATTCAGGCCGAAGACACAGCCACTCGCTATACCGCCAATGCCACTATCCAGATCGTAGAAGGCCCAACGAGACCATCGCACTTAATTATTAAAGTAACGACCTTAGATCTAGGGGCTGGCATCCTGGGATCAAATACCATCCAACCTCTAGAGCTGGACAATGCTGGCAGCGGGGCAATTACATGGTCGGCCAACAGCGATCAGTCCTGGCTAATGATTTCCCCCAATCAGGGGGTTTTTAGCACCAGCCAGACAATCGAGGTAGGTGGTCAGCGTACAAATCTCAAGCCCGGCAATTACCAGGGGAGGATCACCTTCTCCTCCAACGTTGGAGGGCCGCAGTACGTAGATGTGACGATGGTTGTGCGCCCACTACCAACCAACGCCGGGGCTGTTTTATCTATCACGCCTCCGCTGCTCTCGTTTACTGCCACAGATGGCGGAGCTGATCCAAACTCTCAATACCTGATCGTGAGCAACCCTGGTTCCCAGCCTCTATACTGGACGCTTGGTACAAATGCTCCGGCAGTGATCCCTAACTCGCTAGCGACCATCGATCCTAATGCAGCCTGGCTCAGCATAGATCAGACAACAGGAGTTGTTGTTCCTGGGGTCACTACATTTATACGTGTCAATGTACACAGTCGAAACCTGCTGCCTGGAGCCTATATTAATACGCTGATCTTTAGTAGCAGTGTGGGCCACACAGCACTTAATAGCCCACAAAACGTCAGCATTGCGCTCACGATACAACGGCCCTGCGGGTTGGTACTGAGTACAGGCAGTTTATCTTTTACCGCCGTTGCCAATAATGGCAATCCGAGCAATCAGACATTGAGCCTGGCAGCCACTGCCAGTTGCCCTGGCACGATTGGTTGGCAAGCACAACCCTCAACTTCAACTCCCTGGTTGATCCTCACACCCGCCAGTGGACAGTTGAGAGGGACAGCCAGTGCGTCAATGACGGTGAGCGCGAATACCAATGGTCTCGGCCCTGGCACGTATTCTACCGATATCACAGTTACAGCAGCTCAGTCAACGCAGTCGGTGATGGTACAATTAACCGTTCAAGCACCGCCGCCGCCAGCCGCACCAATTTTGAACGCCTCGCCGCTTAATCTCAACTTTAGCACAACGCAGGGGCAACCCAATCCTCCCGGCCAGACGGTCACGATCACCAATACTGGCGGGAGTCCATTGATGTGGCGCACCTCGCTCAATTCGCAGATTCCTCTCTGGTTTGGTGCCTCGCCAACCGGTGGTACGATCCCTCCGGGTCAAACAGCCCTTTTGACAGTAAACGTTAGCGCGAGTTCTCTCAGTCCCGGCACCTATGTAGGCCAGGTCTTATTAAGCGGAACCGATCCTAATAATGTCGTCGCCGGAGGCAGTCCACAGTCGATTATGATTAACTTTAATGTACTGCCTCCCTGTACCTTACAACAGCCGTCATCAAGCTCGCTCGCTTTTAGCGGCATGCAAAATGGTGCCGATCCGACGCCACAATCGGTCACTATTATGGCTGCAGGCAACTGTAACTGGCCATTGAAC
>DASTZT010000033.1:0-4085 GCA_035764225.1 Ktedonobacteraceae bacterium | reverse complement strand
TTTGGGCACAAAGAGCGTAATACCCGCACCGACAACGATCACAAAAGTATAGAGGGTAAGAAACTGCGGAGCCTCTTTAAAGGTACGCCCAACGCCGCGCTCCCAGCCAAAAGCTTCCGCAATCGAGTAAGCGGTTGAGAGCGGCAAAACGCTGGCCGCCATCAGCGAAGCATTCAGCAATCCCACCCCGAAGAGGATTTTAGCAATTTGCCCGTTGCCACCCACTAACGGCTCAAGAGCAATGGCAGCATCTTTGGCCTCGTTGATCTGGATATGATGCACAAACAGAGTCGCCCCAGTGGCTACGACGATAAAAAAGGCCACGAAGTCTGTCAGAAAGGCCCCGACATAGGTATCAATCTGCTCATAGGGCAAATGAGCAGGCGCAATCTGCTTATCCGCAATGGCCGACTGCTGATAGAACTGCATCCAGGGCGCAATCGTCGTGCCGATCACGGCAACCAGGGTCAATAGATAGCCCTGGTTAAGGCTCAAAGGCGGGTTGATGGTTTGTCGAAACACCTGTGTCCAATCGGGACGAACCAGGAAGCCGCTAAAGATATAGCTGGCGTAAATGATACACAATGCCAGTAAAACGCGCTCAACATATTTGTAGTTGCCGCGAATCACCAGTACCCAGACGATGATCGCCGCGATGGGTACGGCAATAAAGGCATTAACGCCAAAAATGTCCATTGCCCCCGCAACTCCGGCAAACTCAGCTACTGTGGTGGCAATGTTGGCAATCAAAAGCAGCAACATACTCCAGAAGGTAATGCGCACACCGAAGCGCTCGCGGATCAAATCGGAGAGTCCCTTGCCTGTAATTACCCCCATGCGTGCGACCATCTCCTGCACAACGGCGAGGCTGATCGTCACCAGCACAACAGCCCAGAGCAAGCCATAACCATACTGAGCACCAGCCAGCGAGTAACCGGTGATACCGGTAGCATCGTTATCAACATTAGCGGTGATGAGACCAGGGCCGATCACCGAGAGCATCAGTAGTAGTTGACGCATCCACACGCGGCGCACTTTTTTCTGCCTCATCAGCAGCGCCTTATCTATTTTGTTCATCAACAACCTCCTTGTCCGGGGCAGCGCATAAAAATACCCCTCAAAATGATGAGGGGGCGTAATGGCATAATAAGCTGCGCTTCCCCCTCTAGTTGAGCTTTGGCACTGTACAACGTAGGACAGCGAAAAACTGTCCAGCCACTTCGGATCTCGCCTTGTGCCGACGAGACCTGGCCTGATCGTTGGCGTCTCTCGACGTTTCTGATCAGTGGCCTGTGTTTCTACAGCCGCCTCACCTAACGAGGTTAGACCGGGCGTCATTCAATTGTTGTTCCTACTATATCCCTTGCCTCTCACAATGTCAACGCTGATACCAGGCATATTGACCAATTTCTCTCTCAATTTGTGAAATCGTACCTTTATTATAGAACGGTTGCCCGGTACACTTCATATTAACAGGTACATCTATGAGCAAGTTTCTTATATAAGGATAAAGAAACGAAGAGAGGGATAGCGATGCAGCCAGGATTTTGCAAAAATTGCCGTGAGCCGCTGCCACCTGATGGGCCGTTCTGTGGCAAATGTGGCACGTATAATGTAATTGAGAGTCAGCCCGAACAAACTATTATCAATCCTTTAACGCAGCCACGCTCAAATCAGGGGCAAACAATCCATTCGAGCGTCACGACAGCCACCCCTCAATATCCGCCTGCCCCCATCGCTCACCCGGTCACTCCCACATATCTAGCGACGACCACCCCACCACAGCCAGAACGCCCATCATCGCGTCGCACAGCCCTGATTACCCTGGCAACTATTGCGCTGATGTCGGTAGGGGGAGGCGTCGGCTGGAAACTGCTCTCACAATCATCACACAATCCGAGCGGCCACAATCCAGGCAGTTCATTGACACAACCGACTGGTACAGCAAACGGAACGACAACTAATCCCCCTGGAAGTACGCCTACCACGACTGGAAGCCCATCCACCAGCACGGGAACCACTCCTACGAATACAGACACGACGCCCACTCCTACTGTCGTCCCAGGAACCGTCTATACATATCATGGTCACAATGGCCCCGTTGGCTCGGTAGCATGGTCCCCCGGCGGCGTGCGCTTAGCTTCTGGTAGCGGCGATCATCAGGTTCATATCTGGAATGCGACCACAGGGCATCGCGTTTTCACTTATACCGGGCATTCTCAGGATGTCCAATCTGTGGCCTGGAATCTGGGTGGTCAATATGTGGCTTCGGGAGGCAATGACTTCACCGTACAGGTCTGGGATGCTTTAACGGGAGAGTTGCGCATGACTGGCCATCACAGCGATATCGTCTGGTCGGTATGCTGGTCACACGATGGCTACTATGTGGCTTCAGCGAGCAAGGATAAAACGGTGCGGGTATGGGAGGTCAGCACTGGCAATAACGTCTACACCTATACCGGCCATACGGATGCGGTCTATAGCGTGGCATGGGCATCCAATGGGCGCATCGCCTCTGGCTCCTGGGACGGAACCGTCCAGGTCTGGGATGGGCTTACCGGTACCAGACCTTTTACCTACAGGGGACACACAGATAAAGTCACCGCCGTTGATTGGGCTCCCGATAACAGTAAAATCGTCTCCGGCAGCGCTGATCGTACCGTTCGCGTATGGAACAATGCCAGCACGCTTCATGTCTATCGCGGACACACAGGCATGATCTCGTCAGTGGCATGGTCACCCGATAGTGCGCGCATTGCTTCAAGTAGCACCGATCAGTCGGTGAAATTATGGGATGCCAATAGCAACCACAATCTGTACACCTATGCTGCCCATGCGCAGCAAGTATGGAGCTCGGCCTGGTCCCCCGACAGCACGCTTCTCGCCAGTGGCTACCAGGACAGCACTGTACGCGTATGGCATCCCGTATAGTATTCGGTCGGCATCTTCAGGAACGGCGCTGCCGATCCAGCGTGCGCTTCAACACGCCGAGCAGGGCGATAGTGCCAAACCAGGCAGCCACCAGTACCCAGGGACGCTTCTTTGAGCTTTGATTGAACGGGTCATTACTCATTTTGTGCTCCTTCTGTTTGCGCTAGCTGGTTGCTCTGTACGCAGAACAGGCTCTACCTGTGTTATGAGCGACCTATTAGCATCATCTCCTATGATAGCACAAATACCGCGTCGTCACTGCTGTCTACATATCCCCAGTATCGCTGCGTTCGAGCCTATCGACGAACTGCACATTTTTGATGTTGTTGTGCAGAGGGGCGGTCAGTTCCAGGTAGCCATCAAAAACGTGCTCAGCGAAGGGGCTTAATGGTTCGATAGGAGCTACTACTCGCCATGAGCGTCTTCCCAGAAAGTCGGCGGGATATTGGAGCACATTGATGCCAAGCGCATTCATGACAAGCATGTTACGGCGGGCCAGCGCGGGGCCGGGCACATAGGTATAGAGCGGCGAGTCCAGTTCTGCTATCTGCTCTCTCAGTTGTTGAGGAAGATGATGATAGCAAGTGCATGCGTCGTGGACCGCCACAAACAAATCTTCATTGGGCAGCACGAAAATGGAGTCGAGAGCTTGCATCAGATTGAAGCCACGATTGAGCAGGATGCGTCGCCCATGCACCAGACGTTGCACCATCCCCTCGTCAAGGTGGACGCGTCGGGCCTCGTGAAGCTGGCGGGTAAACTCAGCGAAGGGTTGCATATCCAGCTTATATTGCAAGAAATCGACCACAGCGGCAGTATCCTCTTCCTCCTGCCAGAGCAACAAAAGCTCCAGGCAACGTTTTCCCTCATATTCTTTGACCGTCTGGGAGACGCTCAACAAGCGGCTTCTGCACTCGCAGATCCAGCGGGCATGCAGATAGCGCACGACTTCGGCAACCGAAAACGAGGAAAAACGTTTTTGCCCATGCACGGCTTGAAGAAAGCGAAAGCTCTCTTCGAATTCGGGCTGGAGACGATCAAAAGCAGCCAGTTTCTGCTGAATCACTTCCTGGATGTTTATAGTTACAGCCATAGTCAATCTGCCTTTCAGCGTGGAAAATGCGCCACGTTATGATGATTTTCTATGCTATAAC
>DASTZT010000032.1:0-12448 GCA_035764225.1 Ktedonobacteraceae bacterium | reverse complement strand
TACCACAGCGTAGACACACTAGAACAGACCGAAGCTCTCATCACACGCCAAAACACGCTTCCTGGCTCAACATTGCTGGAATCGACTTTCTGTGCTGGCGTGGTAGGGTCTGGCTCACAATATTGCCACCATTGAGGAACCCTGTCGGCAGATGCTGAGTCGGCAGGATTATCACAATCAGCGTGTGGACACCGTCAATGGGCAATTTTGCACCCCAGGCAATAACTTTATCCCGCGTGATAACCTGGCACTCTGCCTCCAGGAACCACCGTGTGGCAACTTGAGGTAGTTGAAGCATTCACGCTCCTGCACTAAATCGGTCATGTCTGGATGGTGTGCAAGTACATTTATGATTTGGTTTTTGATAGAGCGATGGTGCTTTCCCTCACTCATGAACATGTCCTCTCCATACCTTGTATTCTTTGCTAGAGCAGGCCTTACTGTTCATCCTGTCCATCCATTTTCTGACGTTTGCGCCATTTGTTCACCGTGCTGCGGCTGATCATCAAAGTATCAGCAATCGCGCGATCTGTTGCCGCTGGATGGGTGGCAAGGTAGGCTTTCACACGCTCAGAATTATCTACCTCCTGCTCGTCTTCGTCGGTTTCCTGAACTGTACCTGTTATTTGCTCGTCCTGGGGTTCTGGCAACGCTTGTGCGCTTCCTGTTTGCTGACAATGGCCGCCGTAAAGAGCAGCAACATCGAGAGAAAACCGTGCAACAGGTACTTGACCCGTTCGCCCTGCGCGTAATAGCGAAAGGTGCGAATGATCGTGCCTGCCACGCTGGCATCAATGGCGATGCATTGCGTCCACGCCCAGATGCGCTGCATCGGCAGATTATCGCTCAACACCGAACCTTTGGTGAGCACGTTGGCCATGCTGGCGATGAGGCCGAACGCGAGCAGCAACACCGAAAGGCTGGCGGTCAATTCTAACAGATAGAGGATCGCAGTATCGATTTTTTCAATACTGATAAACTGTTTCATAGCCCATTCCTTCTTTATCGATCATCCTAGTTCAGCGATGGAGGAGAGAAGCCCTGTTGCAGGGTCTTTCCAGCCTTGCTCGCCGTGAGTGATCTTGCGTCTGGTAGATGTACTATGATGTGTTGTGGCATCCTTGCTGAGCAAGACAGAAAAGCAACACCAGCGTTTGAATACAGGAAGATGCATTTATGAGGTTCCCTGACGATGGGCGGCACGAACAGTTCGTCGAACCGTCTCGTAGGAGACGCCGTAATCGTCAGCAACTTTGCGCAATGGTTCCTGGTTCTCGACAACACGACGGAACACCACAGACCACTGCTCAGGAGGAATCTCGTAGCGCGGTTTAGCGGGACCTGGATGCCGATGACTGCGAGGCGGCAAAGGAGCGGCACTTGTACCATCAGGCTCGTGTTGGAGGAACAGTTGGAGCTGTTGAGAGAGGAGACTGGAGGGGGAATGGAAGTGAATGAGCACTGGTGAGAGCGTAGCCGTTGCCCGTCGGTTCCGTCTATGTTTTTATACTCAAAAATAGGCAATAATCGCAAGAAATAATATCCGGCCAACATTGGCCGGATATTATTTCTTGCCTGTTTTCCTCCTGATAACGATTTCGATGCGCGACCTGACTATCTGTGACGATCAAGGCTATATTTTAGCTGCTCCGCCAAATGATACAGGTTGGGCGGCTTTAGCATGGAGTAGTGGTTGCCAGGAATTGGGTAGACATCAAGAGCTTGCTCGGCAAACATTTGCCATCCGCAAGTGCTCTCTGCCTGCTTGTTTTCTTCACACTGTGTCGCTGTGAAGAGGATTATCCGACCAGCATAGCCTCGCGGCTTATATTGCCGCACAGCCTCGATGTTCCTCTTGTAAAGAGAGAACATACTGAGCAGTTGCTCAAATTCCATGTCGGGAGGCAGAATATCAGCCTGTTCTGCGTAGGCATAGAGCAAAGTTAGTTGCTCATCAAGGGTGAAGTGTTGCAACTGCGTATAGTCGAGATAGAGCTTTTTACCAAAAATTCCTTCCAGCTCCTCGCCAAATTGCTCTATCAGCGGTTTGGTGCTATTGCGTACGGTCGGCGCATTGCTATCGAGGAGTGCCAGTAGCTCCACCTCGTGCCCCTGCTGCAACAACTGTTGTGCCATCTCAAACGCGATCACTCCGCCCAGCGACCATCCTGCTAGAAGGTATGGACCCGCTGGCTGGATAGTGCGTATCTCCGCGATATAAGAACGGGCCATATCTTCTAGTGTTGAACAGGCTTGTTGGTGGGACTTCCCAGGAACTTGTAATCCGTAGACTGGTTGCTCTGGTCCTAACTGGCGTGCCAGATCGGCATAGCAGAACACTTCCCCTCCAATGGGATGGATGCAGAAGAGCGGGCGCTTTGTGCCGATTGGCTGAATCTCGACAAGTGCTGATTCGTTGCCAGACCAGCGTCGTCGCAGCAACTCTGCGGCCAGCAGTTCGGGAGTTGCCTTCTGGAAAAGCACCGAGATAGGAAGCTCCTGCTGAAATTCGCGCTGGACGCGTGCCATCAAACGAACCGCTAACAAGGAATTGCCACCCAGATCAAAGAAGTTATCTTGTACGGCTATCGGGCTGGTTTGTAACAGGCTTTCCCAGATACCTACCAGTTTCGCCTCAATATCGCTATGTGCGACAATGTCGTTTTTTGCACGCTCAGTAGAGCTATCTGGTCGCAGTAAGGACTGGCGATCTACCCCACCATGTTGTGTCATGGGAAGAGCATCAAGGAATACAAAGGTTGAAGGCACCATATGAAGCGGTAAATACTGCGACACGTAGTTTCGTAGATCGCTAACAGTAGTAGTTTGGCCCTCCCGCAGCACGACGTAGGCCACTATCTGCTGATCTCCAGGCATATCTTCGCGGACCATGACGAGCAGAGAATGCACGGCGGGATGCTGGCTTAATATCGCTTGGATTTCGCTCAACTCAACCCAGATACCATGTACCCTGACACGGTCAGCAACCTGCCCCAGAAATTCTATGGTGCCATCAGAGAGGTACCGTGCCAGGGCACCAGTTTTGTACAAGCGAGTTTCAGGATCGGCACTGGAAGGATCGGCGAGGAATTTCTCAGCCGTCAGCGCTGGATCATGCAGGTAGCCTCGCGCAACATGAGATCCGCTAATATACAGCTCGCCAGGTAGATGAATGGGAACCGGTTGTAGTGAACTGTCAAGTATGTGGATCTGTGTGTTAGCAAGAGGTTTGCCTATGGGTGTAAGTGCATAACTACCATCATTCGATTCTAGCTGCACTTCGTAAAGGGTCGCTCCGACGGTTGTCTCGGTTGGACCAAACTGATTGAAGATCGTGCAAGCAGGATATGTTGCTTTGAGCTTCCTCATCCAATGCCAGGCAGGAGGTTCTCCTCCTATGATCAGACAGCGGCGTGGCATCATCTGCTCTACCAGCGCCTGCGATTCAGCACCCTGGAAGAGCGTCACTGTCAGGTAGTCTATGGGATGCTCCTGGAAGTATTCTTTCAGCCAGTTGGCATTAGTAGCACATTCTTGTGAGACCATGTAGAGAGTGCCGCCGGTACACAATGTCGAGTAGATGGCTGTAACAGCTGAGTCCGTCGTGATGGGTTGAAGCAAGGCAAAGCTAGAGCCTTGTGCCATGCCTATGCGCTCTGAGATTGCCAGTATGTAGTTTAATAACTGGCGGTGTTCTATAATCACCCCTTTGGACGCCTCTGCCGATTTAGTAGTATAGCATACATAGGCCATATCCTTGCCGTTCGTCTGGTGAAGCGGATTCTCTGTGCTCTCCTGGGATATACTGGACCAGGGTGTATCCATGTAAACAGCGTGGACGCTCTGCTCATCAGCAAGCAATCCTTGTTGCGTGAGCACAACGGCGGCCTGAGCATCCTTGAGCAGGAAAGCTACCTGCTCTGGGGGTGATGTTGGGTCCAGAGCTAGATACGCTCCACCAGCTTTGAGAATGGCTAAGAGAGCCACTAATAGATCCGCTGTTTGTGGCAAACATACACCTACCAGGATCTCAGGACCCACACCGAGGAGGCGTAAATGATGGGCAAGCTGGTTGGCCCGCGTATTTAGCTGAGCATAGCTCAAAACCGCTTGCTGCGTCACCACAGCGATTGCATCCGGCGTATAGGTAGCCTGAGCCTCGAAGAGCTGGTGGACATATCTCACTGGCTTCTGTGGAGATAGTTCCTGTCGGGTAGCATTCCATTCCACCAGTAGTTCACGCTCCTGCTCAGGTAAGATCGGCAGCTCCCATACTCGCTGCTCAGGTTGGGCGACGGCAGCTTCAAGCAAACGCTGGAAGCGTTGAGCAAAACGCGCCATCGTAGCTTCATCGAAGAGATCGGTGTTGTAGAGGAACTCGCCATCCAGGGATGCATTCTCCCCACGCTCCAGCACCTTTATACGCAAGGAAAGATCGAACTTGGCGGCCATGTTTTTTTGCGGGAGGCGCTCAACGTTCACATCAACATCGCGCTTGAGGTTTGAAATGATGTGCTGGAAGTGAAACATCACCTGGAAGAGTGGGGTCAGCGTATGTGCGCTATCGCGTTCTGGGCGAACAATATGCAAGACCTGCTCAAGCGATACATCATTATTGTTGTAAGCGGCAAGAGCCATCGCGCGCACTCTTTGCAGAAGCTCACGAAAAGATGGATTGCCCTGCATATCTGTGCGGAAAACGACAGTATTAACAAAGCAGCCGATCATCTTCTCAAAATCGGCCCGCGTGCGCCCGGCGATAGGAGTTCCAACCAGAATATCTTCCTGACCACTCAAACGGCATAGCAGTGTTTGGAAGCCTGCAAACAGGGTCATAAACAGGGTTACGCCTTCGCTCTGGCTCAGTGCCCGAAGCTTACGCAGGAGAGAAACCGGGAGCGAGAAGCAATAAATTTTGCCATTGAACGTCTGTCTGGTAGAGCGAGGACGGTCGGCAGGCAGGAAAAGCGGAGCCGGAAGATGAGCCAGTTGCTGCTTCCAGTATGATAACTGCCGTTCTTGCAAACCATCTTGCAGCCGCTGCTCATGCCAGAGCACATAATCGACATATCGAATGGGCAAATCGGGTAGCGGCGAAGGGCGTCCATAGACGAAAGCCTCATAGATGGCGGCCAACTCTTCTCGAAACAGGTCGGTAGCCCAGCCGTCGGATGAGATATGATGCGTGTTGACCATCAAGATAGAAGAGGCATCTGTTGACAAAATCACGCTGGCACGCAAGAGGAGTCCCTGGCTCAAGTCAAAGGAGGACTTCGTCTCCTGTTGTAGGAGGCGCTGTTCTTCCTGTTGCCGCTGCTCTGGACTCAGAGAACGCAGATCGATAACGGGCACTGGAAAGGTGGAGGGCGGACAAACTCGTTGCATGGCGATTCCATCGGCATTGAGGAAGAACGCTGAACGCAAAGGCTCATGGCGACGCACTATTTCATGAAGGCTCCGTCTCAGTGCCTCGATATCGAGCTTGCCTATGGCTTGTGAAGCAAAGAAAATATTGTACAGCGGCGTGCCTGGATCGAGCTGATCTATTAGCCAGTAGCGTTGTTGCGAGAAAGAGAGGGGAAAACACTCCTCGCCTGTTTCGGACATTGGCTCTTTTCCAGGCTCTGGCAAGAGTGGGTCAGAGGAAGAGGTGAACTCTTTTTTGAGCATTTTCTTGAAAAGTTCCTTCTTCTCCGTTGAGAGGTTGAGTGCCTGTGTCAGTTTCGTCTTCATCTGCGAACTGCGTGGCGGCTTGCGCTCCCTTCCTGCCTGTGGGTCCGGCAGTGCCTGCCGGTTGATCTTGCCGTTGCTTGTTTTAGGGAAAGCTTCCAGTGAAACAAAAAACGTAGGGAGCATGTACTCAGGCAGACGTTGCAAGAGAAATGCTCGCAGCTCTTCCTCAAGATTGTCATGCTGCCTGACAGGGACAATATAGGCTACCAGGATAAGGTATGTTCCGCCTGATGCCGGTTTGCGCGCCAGCACGACGCAATCCTGAATATCGGCATGTTGGTGCAGCACGCTCTCGATCTCGCCCAGTTCGATCCGATGACCGCGAATCTTGACCTGCTGATCGCTGCGACCCAGGAATTCAAGCTGCCCATCGGCCCGATAGCGTGCCAGATCGCCTGTGCGATAGAGGCGAGAGCCTGGCTGTTGGCTGAAAGGATCGGGAACGAAGCGCTGAGCGGTCATATCGGGACGGTTCCAATAACCACGCGTTACTCCTGCACCTCCCAGGTAGATCTCGCCAATTTCGCCGGAAGGAACCTGGTACCCATCATGATCTAGCAGATAGACCTGGCTGCCATAGAGCGGGTATCCAATAGGCACATTTTCACCGTGCTCATCCCGGTCGAGCAGCGACCAGGTAGAATAGGTAGTGTCCTCGGTTGGACCATAGAGGTTATAGATGCGCTCAATGTGCGGCAGGCTATAGAGCCGCTCGACCAGGGGACGCGGCAACGTTTCTCCACAGAAGGTGATGACGCGGATCGAAGGAGGGAGAGGCGTAGTACGTGCCAGCTCGGCCATCACTGAGGGCACCATATTGAGCAGCGTACTCTGTCCTCGCGCATCTCCTTCCGGCAGATGCAATCCGTTCTCGACCAGATACACGGTTCCCCCACAGCTCCAGGGAACAAAGAACTCGAAGATAGAGAGGTCGAAGCAGATGGAGGTCCCGGCCACCATCCCTCGCACATCGTCTAGCGTGAAATGTCGCAGCGACCAGTCTACCAGCGCCAGAGTATTGCGGTGCGCAATACAGACCCCTTTGGGACGCCCCGTTGACCCGGAGGTATAGATGACATAAGCAAGATTTTCTCCGCAGACCTCGCTATCGGGGTTCACATCCCATGCTTCGTGGTTATCCTCGCTGAGCTGATCAAGATGGAGCCGCGTGACCTCGATTCCCTGCCAGAGATGTTCAAGGGAGGAAACGGTCAGCAGCAGGGGTATACCAGCGTCCTGGACCTGGAAGTGTAGCCGGTCGGCAGGGTAGGCCGGGTCCAGGGGCACATAAGCACCACCGGCTTTGAGAATCGCCAGAAGGGCAATCACCAGATCGGCGGTACGTGGCAAACACAGGCCAACCAGAACTTCAGGACCAATACCCAGCAGGCGTAAGCGATGAGCCAGTTGGTTAGCTTTGTGGTTCAACTGGGCATAGCTCAAAGTTTCTCCTTTTACTATGAGGGCGGGCGCGTATGGGGTAAGCACTGCCTGCGCCTCAAGGAGCTGGTGTGCGCATCGTATCGGCCCACGGAGCTGCATTTCCTGAGAAACCAGCGTCGCGACAGCCACATATTTTTCTTCACTCGGTAGGCGAGCGTCATCGACTTTGATAAGATTCTTCATGTTCCTCGTACTCCTTAATGTGAGGACTTAAAGAGCCTGTGCCCATCTTAACTTTCTACGAGCATGGTAGCGGCTTCGTCTTCTGACAATTCTGCTATAGAGAACAGAAGTTCGATAGTTCTCTCAACACGCTCCCGGATATGTTCATCTTTTAACAATTCCTCGGCAAAGGTTGCAATCGTCGGGGCATCAAAAACGAGTTGGAGCGGGATATCTATATCCAGCACATTCTGAATCTGTGCCAGCAATTGTGTCGCCAGCAGCGAGTGCCCTCCAATTCTGAAGAAGTTGTCGTGTATCCCTACCCATTCCAGACCCAGTATTTGCGTCCATATCTCTACCAGGATCTCCTCTAAAGGCGTGCGTGGCTCTGTTTCGTCTCGCTCCTCTAAATCTTGCTGGTCGATGGCATCAAGTTCGCTCTGCGTCCGCGCTGCGGCCCAGCGGGCTAGCGTCTGGCGCTCCCTTGCGGTTAACGTGTCAATAGCCGAGATAGGTTGAGTCGCATTTTTGGCAACATGGGCGAGCAAGAGCAAAAACTGGTCCCGCATATCCTCGACTGTTGAGGCATCGAAAAGGCTGGAGGGATAGAAAATTTCTCCTGGCAGCTCCGTCCCGCTATCCCATAACCTCACAACGAGATCGAACTGGGACACATCGGCTGCAATGTTTCTCGCTGTGGTTGTTGACTCTGATGGCGTCAAGGATACTTGCTGGTAGTTCTGGAAATCGAGCATCACCTGGAAAAACGGATTACGGTTTTTATTACGCTCCGGGGCGAGATCAGCTACCAGTTGTTCAAAAGGCATGTCCTGGTTGGCGTAAGCTCCGAGCGCAGTCGTGCGTACGCGCTGAAGCAACGCCTGGAACGTTGGATCACCTGAGAAGTCGGTCCGTAATACCAACATATTGATGAAACAACCCATAAGCGACCCAAGTTCTGATTTTGAACGACGAGAAATGGGCGTGCCGATGGTGATGTCGTTCTGCCCACTATACTGAAACAGAAGCAACTGGAATGTAGCTAGCAGAATCATAAACAGCGTCACGCCTTCGTGAGAGCTTACCTCTCTAAGCTCCTGCGTGACAGAGGCTGGTATGGAGAATGCAAGGCTGGCTCTGGGCGCGTTTTGGATGGACTGACGCGGATAATCTCCGTAGAGGAGAGGCTGGTCATTCATATCGCTCAGCGTCTGTTTCCAATAGTTGATCTGTTGCTTCCAGTGATCTCCCTGAGCACGCTGATGCTCCCAATAGGCAAAATCAGCGTACTGAAGCTCCAGCTCTGGGAGTGGGGAAGGTTGCCCCATTTGGAATGCTACGTAAAGCGCGTGCAGTTCCTGCTCGAAAATGTCCAGGCCCCAGCCATCGCATAGGATGTGGTGAATGACGCTCACCAGGATGGTATCGGCCTCGCCCATGCGAATAACGGTGTTGCGCCAGAGGGGACCTTGAGCAAGATCGAACGGGCGTGTAACGGTCTCATGGATGACGCGTTGAGCCTCTTGTTCACGTTCGGCAGCGGGCGTTTGTGCTAAATCAATCTCAAGTACCTCTAAGGCCGCCGCTGCGTCTTCGTATGGCTGTATGAGTTGCTGCAACTTGCCATCTTTGAACGAGAAGGTGGTTCTTAATATCTCGTGCCGTCGCATAACTTCCAGCAGCGCTCGTTTGAGCACATCGCTGTCCAGTTGCATTGGGGCTCGAAACGTTCGTACTTCGTTATAGGCAGTATTATCAGGCTGCAACTGGTGGAGAAACCAGAAGCGTTGTTGCGCAAACGAAGCGGGTACCGGCACGCCCAGAGGACGCCGGGCAATGATATCGGCGCTCTCTCCCAGTGATGCAATCTTTTGCTTCCGTTTTTCCAACAGAAATTGTTTCGCGGCAGGCAAACTGGAGCGTCTCTTTTCAAGTTCTTCTCGGGTAGACATAATTTTCCCTCCGATGGCGGTGGCTGCGGGCAAGCGCCTGGCTCGCCCAACCTTGTAGGGGCGGGGCTTGCCCCCGCCCTGCTCATACAGCATTGTTAGAATGTTGGTAGCGAAGGTACATCAGGCAATGGCATGTTCAGGCCGATCACTTTGAGCTTTTTCTCCAGCGAGCGTTGTCCGTAGCGTTGTGTTATCCAGGGGTCCTCGCCCCTGACGCGCGCAGTACGGATCGCTGACTCATCGGGAGCCAGGGCATCGAGTGCTGCTGGCGCGTAGGTATGAACGGCGGCCTGAATGACTTCTCCATAGGAGGCATCCTGGTGCAGCATATCGCGCAGAAACTTGACGCCGAAGAGGACGTGACGCGACTCGTCACGGGCAACAGCAGTAAAGCCTCCACGGAAAGCTGGAAAGAGGTTTTTCTGGCGAAATTGCTCAAGGAGCCGACGCTGTCCCGCAAGAGCCATCGTTCCCTCGGCAATTACATGATAGAGTGTTACCCCTTCGACCAGTAATGCTCTATTCTGTGGATCGAGCTGCAAGCGCCGGGCCATGTCTGTTAATGAGTCCATCAGAATAAAACGCATCGATGGCTTCATAAACTGTTGCGCCAGCAGCAGCTTTTCCTCGATCCTTTCGTCATCGACATCTAATACCTCTTTGAAGAAGCGGTCAAAGAAAATGGTATGGCGGGACTCATCGACCAGTTGTGTTGTGACATAAAAGCGCATCTCCTCATCAGGCATGGCTGTGATGTAGGGAGCCAGAGCGTCGGTAACGCTGGCCTCGCCCTGGAAAAACACGGCAATGATGCTGATGATGTCATTCCACTCATCTTCTGTCATCTGGCCTAATTGCATGACATCAGGAGTGAAGTCGATATCACACGCTTGCCAGTGCTGACGTTCCCAACGATAGTAAAGCTCTCGATATGATGGCAAATGGACCAGTCCGTGGTCGATGATCTGCAACACATCATCAATGGGCGTTTGTTGTAGCTGCTGCAATGATGCAGCTTCAGGCAGCGACTTGATGCTCATAAGCTCTCCCTGTTTTAAGGCTATATGAAATCTTCTCTTCTGTCAGGCTAGGACCAACCACTATGCGCTCCACAGCTTCAATTCTCCCTGTAAAAATGCCTTACGGCAGGCGTTGCGTTGTAGTTTGCCGCTGGATGTTTTGAGGATTCCTCCTGGTTTAAGCAGCAGAACCTGATATGCTGGCACTTCGTGGCGCTCGGCAACGGCTCTGCGTATACTTTCAACAATGGTCCGCGTGTCCAATTGCGTGAATGAGACCGCCCCGGAAGCATCTACCTGAGAGCGGTAGTGACGGTCAATCTCGGCGAGAATAATCAAGCGTTCTTCACCGTCCTGCTCATAAGAGAAGGCCACGATATGGTCCGCACGAATGGCGGGATGAGCTTGCTCGACGGTGAACTCAATGTCTTGCGGGTAGAGATTGCGTCCGTTGATAATAATAAGGTCTTTCATGCGTCCGGTAATGAAGAGGTTGTCATCCTGAAAAACGCCTAAATCGCCGGTGCGCAGAAATGGGCCTTCCCCCGTTGCCAGACGCGCCTGAAACACCTCGGCTGTCTGCTCTGGGCGTCTCCAGTATCCCTGAGCAACACTGGAGCCAGAGATCCAGACCTCTCCCACTTGTGAGCTTTCGCAGCGCTGTAGCGTCTCAGGGTGAACGATCACGACTTGCTGATCCTCCATGGGTTTGCCGCAGCCAACGCTGTATTTGATCTCTCGTTCCGCTGGATTTGCATCCTCCACATACCCCTCCTCCAAACGCCGCTTACTGATGGCTTTGATATAGGCAGGGTCTTTTATACAGCTACTGGTGACGGCCAGCGTAGCTTCGGCCAGGCCATAAGCAGGTTGAAAAGTGGTTTGTGAAAACCCACATGCGGAGAAGTACTGGGTAAAGCGCTCAAGGGTGTTGCTGCGCACCGGTTCTGCCCCAATGCCAGCGCCTATCCAGCAGCTCAGGTCAAGATGCGCCAGCTCTTCCCTGGAGATACGCCGCAAACAGAGTTCATAGGCAAAGTTTGGAGCGCAACTGAATGTTCCCC
Source organism: Ktedonobacteraceae bacterium (assembly GCA_035764225.1). Taxonomy (GTDB): domain Bacteria; phylum Chloroflexota; class Ktedonobacteria; order Ktedonobacterales; family Ktedonobacteraceae; genus DASRHT01. Next base: position 1,072 of record DASTZT010000032.1, on the reverse strand, counting down.
GGTATTTTGAGATAGCCTGCAACCAGCGGAGCGGGCGCTGCAGAAAGTCTGCCGGTGACATAAAGTACACCGGGTAGTTGCTATACAACGGCGAGAGGATGCCCAGAATCAAGCCCAGATCATGGAAGATTGGTAGCCAGTGGACCCCTATTGGCCGAGCCGTCTCATCCACGCACCAAAAGGCATGGATCGCCGCAAGGTTATGCAGCAGGTTGCCGTGGCTGACCATCACTCCTCTGGGCGCTGTGGTTGAACCAGAGGTGTATTGCAAAAATGCCAGCGTTTCCCTATCGATACCCTTGCTCTGCCACGCTTCGGCTGCGGACCGCTCAAGATTGTCGATGATGATCCAGGTCAGCCGGGCCAGTTCCGGGAGCTTGTTGATCCAGCGCGCTATCCTGGCATACTCAAGGGCTGTGGTCAGTATGATGTCAGCCTGGGCGTCAGCTATAATCGCCTGGATACGCGGTAAATCGTGCGCGGAGTGCGGAACGTAGGCTGGAACTGCCACCGCGCCTGCATAGAGGCAGCCAAAGTAGGCCGAAATATAGTCCAGACCCGATGGAAAGAGCAGTAATACGGGCCTCCCCTCTGCGCCTCTCGTTTGCAGGTACCTGCCGATGCAGCGAGCATGGAGATCCAGCCCTCTATAGGTAAGGCTCTCACTGCCTGCATCGCTATAGCGCAGAAAGGTATAGGCAACCATCTCTGGCTGCTCTAGTACACGTTGCTGCAAAAGATGCACAACAGAGACGGAGTCAGACGCGCGAAATTGGGCGGACGCACTAAAGCGGGTCCCTACGTCGGAGAATGGCAGAGTATTTCTCATGGTATAGACCTTTCTCAACAATCTGCGCTACCGTCATTGAGCGTGACATAAGGGGGAACAGGCGCGATAGCCGTAAGATCATGTTCAAACACCAGCATCTCCTCCTGCTTTTCCACCTCACGAAACCCTCCCAGCTTATAGGTGATGAGCATCATCCGATTCCGCTCGTTAGGAATAAACTCCGCCCGCAGGCGCACTCCGGCGGCTTTTGCCATGCGCATAATATGACCGATGAAGACGTTC
>DASTZT010000031.1:0-8147 GCA_035764225.1 Ktedonobacteraceae bacterium | reverse complement strand
ATCAGATAGCCATGGTCACTGAGCATGCCGACGGAGAATGTCTGTGCCTCCAGGCTGTGTTTACGCAGGCGGGTTCCGACCTTCTCACTCATGTGCAGGAGGTAGGTCTGAATCACGGTCTTGTCCGTGGTCCCCGGCGGCATGATCTTGCTGTGCCCGACGCTCTTCGGTGGTGGGACCGTCGTCCTCACGGGATCCGGATCCTCGCCCTGGGCCATGTACCAAATACGCCTGCCCGGGTTGCCGAAGCGCTGTGCGAGCACGCTGATCGGCAGCCTCTGCATGTCTCCACACCTCACGATCCCGCGCTGAGCCAGAAAACCCCCGATGCCCTTCTTGATGCCGCAGAGATCCGTCAGTGGGACATCACGCAACCTGGCTCGAGAGTTCCAGGGTTCGATGGCCATGAACCCGTTGGGCTTCTGCAACTTAGCCGCGAACTTGGCCGTGGTCTTATCCCCGGACACCCCTACGCTGCACAGCAACCCGCTGGCCCTAAGCACGGTTTCCTTGGCTCGTCTCGCCATATCGACCGGCGAGCCGAACACTGCCTGGCAAGCGGTGAGATCCAGGAACGCCTCGTCCACCGAGAACACCTCGATCGTCGGCGTAATCGCCTGTAGAGCGGTCATGATGCGGGTCGAGACTTCGCTGTACCGCTCAGGGCGCGCCGGCCGCTGGACGAATTCCGGGCAGAGCTTCTTCGCTTCCTTCACCCGCATGCCGGTCTTGATGCCGTACTTCCTGGCCTCGTAGGACGACGTGATCACGCACGTCCCGGTCATGCCGTTGGTGACACCGATCGGCCGGCCTTGGAGTTCGGGGTAATCAAGCTGCTCGATCGACGCAAAGAACGCGTTCATATCGACCAGCGCGATGGCACGCGGCCAGGTCCGCACGCCAGTTACCGATTACAAACAGGGTGCCAGTAGGCGACCAGGTCTCTCTTCTCGGCTTGGCGCTCCTCTGGGTCTCCGTACGAAGCGCGATGGCAGATGTGAGTGGCCCGGTTGAACTCGACACGCCGCATGGTGTGGTGATCTTCAAGAACCATGGCCAGGTCGCCGGCTTCGCCGACATAGACCGGTACGAACATGTTTGGCGTGGTCTCACGAACGAAGATGAAATTCGCCGGGCCCGCTTCGAAGCCCCCCGTCTCGAGGACTATCCCGATGGGCTGCACAAAATATCGGTAATCCTTGCCCGACTGGCCCCTCCAAACGATCTCAGCTGCTTGGTCCGGGGAAGCCTCAAAAACGTCGATGGTGGTTGCGGCTAGGGCAGTCATGGCAGGCTCCTGATTACATATACAGTACTGTATGGTTATACAGGCTTATTTCCAGGGTCAAGCGGGGGCCGCCTGGCCCGGGGAATCCGGGCCTCCCCAGCCCTCGACAGGGCCAAACCTGCGCTGGAAGATGGGCCTCACCCCAGCCCCGAAAAGCGAGCTCGGAACCATGTGCGGACGGTTTGCCATCGAGAAGCTGGACCGGGAGTACATCCAGTTCATGCGGGACGTGATGAAAGCAGCTCCCCCGAAGATGAAGGAGCGGTACAACGTCGCGCCCTCACAGGCCGTCCCTATCCTACGTTCCTGGGATGGCAAACCGAAGTGGGATGAGATCCGCTGGCTGCTCTACGAGGCCTGGTGGGGCAAGATGGAAAGCCCCCGCGGCCCACAAATGAACGCCCGGGCCGACAAGGTGTTCAAGATTGCGATGTACAAGCACTCGATGCTGAAGCGCCGCTGCCTGATACCGGCGACGGGCTGGTACGAGTGGAACAAGAAAAAGAAGTCCTTGCCGCCCCATTTCATCCGCAAGAAAGACGGCTCAGCTGTAATGTTTGGCGGGATCTGGACCACGTATCACAGCGATGAAAAGAAGGTCCACCAGGATAACTTCGCCATCATCACGACAGACGCCCACAAGATCATCGAGCCGTTCCACGATCGCATGCCGGTGATCATCAAACCCGACGACTACGAGAAGTGGCTAGATCCAGAGAACAAGAACGTCGCGTGGCTAGAAAAACGACTTGAGCAATACAAGGGACGAGATCTGGAAGCCTTCTTTGTCAGTGACTATGTGAATAATTATAGAAATCAAGGCAAGGATTGCATTCAAGCCCTAGACGCTTAAGAGGTCGCCATGGCGAATTTATCAGTTCAATGTTGTCTCACTTTGGCTCTAATTTCAGCCAATGCGCTCGCAGGCAACACACCAGCGCCGCCCGCCGTATCGAAAGCGGCGGACATAGTGCAACCAGACAAGGATTGGAAGTTCTTTGGTCCCGCTGGATCCACCAAAAAAACGTTGGACTTTTTTTACTTGCCATCCACCCTCAAGGTCATGCAGGACGGCACTATTCAGGTATGGACAAAAGAGCTTGATGATGCCGCCGTGAGAAAAATCGACAGGCACATACAGCAACACCAAGTTATCCTCAATCAAGCGGCGGCGAAGATAGCGCAGTACTATCATCCTCCGTTTGCCGACATGGGAAATCTAGGTGTCAAAGATGCAATGTGGATAACGGAGTTCGAGATCATTGCTGACAACGAAGCGGTAGCACCGGATAGTAAGGTTCTACTCGACATTGATTGTGCCAACCAGCAATACCGCTATTTGACTATCGTGGCCACTAAAAAGAACGGAGATCCGGAAACAACGGATCAGGCTGGAGCCTGGGTCCACGTTGTACCGGAATCCGTGACTGAGAATCTGACGAGGCTCGTGTGTCCTTCTGCCCAATGATATTTCTTGTCGCAGGTCTATTGACGGGTCTCTAGGCCCACTCAACGCGTACGAATACTCCTCCTAAAAAGGGTTGTATCAGGGAGGGTAAATGAATATTAGATGGAGATTGGCGACCCTTGGCGTACAAGCATTACTTCTAAGTATGAGAGATTCTGTTGCTTACGATGACACCCAAACACTAAGTCTTTCCCCTCGTGCTCGTCTAAGAAAATCGTCTGCGGCAGCCAGTAAGGTGCTTCCTTTCTCGGTCATTTTTGATTTGGATATTCCAGGTTGCACTAGAACGACATCGTAACGGATGCTCGAACTACCAGCTTCTTTGAAATACTGTTCAAATTCCGCCGCTTTGTTATCGATAATTCTTGAGCCGGTTTTTATGCGTCCTGCCAATCTCGAATGAAGTTCGTTCGCTCTACCAAACCACATCGACGACTTAACCCCCTGACATACCACTTCGTAATAATCTGCAACGCGTTCACCAGGATTTGCACCGCCCGATTTTTTGCAGTGATAGAACGTTACATGGAAGTTCCCATCCCGTTTACCCAGAGATATGTAATCCGCTATCTCTCCAGAGCGATGATCGTGGATAGCGAGCTCTCCCCGATCTCTAAGTGCTTTTTCCACGTACTGTTGTATTGAATATTTTCCGTCTTCACGAACGACCCCTGCCTCATCGACCTCAACCTCTATATCAACGTTGTTGGCTGTCCAGTCAACAACAGTTAAGCGATCAGGTGAAAATGGGTCGGCGTCTGATGTTTGGTACCACTCAATCCCGGTCAATCGCGATAAATCAGCTAAGTAAAAATCCAAAGGATAATGTTTTAGAAATACTGAAACAGATATGCCATCTGCTTCCCCCTTTGCGATATTTGGTTCAATGCCTTTAACGGATATTCTGAACTCATCCTTAAATAACCCAATTTCTATTAATGTCTCGTGGCCCTTCGAGCACATATTCAATTTAATTTGATTCGAGTCTTTTTCACCGGAAATGATCTGCAAATCAATGTCAGCAATATCCTGACGGGTAGTAATGTCGCCCGGTGTCCACTCAACACGATAGTCTTTAAAAAGAGTCCTTATATGCCACGACGCACCGATTACGGTTTCGGGAAGTTTCTCTATCTCTAAGCCAACATCAAGATAATCAAGGTTAGAACCTGTGGTGACACGAGCATTCTTTTTGATGTTGCTGGCTAACCACCTACACCACTTGACGAATTCCGGAATGGTTCCATATCTATGGCTCCATATTTTGGAAGCACTACTAATACCTAATGTCGACATCTCATTTGTATCGCCTATAGATTTACCCCTGCCAAATGCATGCCCCCGGTCATACAACTGGCCATCCGTTTGACTTATTGCCTCGTGCGCTCGTCTACCTGCAATGATCCGATAACTCTCGATATTGCTGGAACGGATCCTGTTCTTCATGCCGACATGAAAGAACTCGGGTTTATCTAGCCCCGCGAGCGCGTTATTAATTCTTTGCATGGATAGGGCGTTGTAATGCCCTGCAGCGTAATGTTCGATTAAGAATGCATAGTTATTATCAGAGCGAATCGTCGTCTGAATAAACAACAGTTTTTCATCTTTATCGAAATAAACGATATGTAAGTCATATATGCCATAGTCAAATTCTTCCCCATCGTGCCACTTCGGATGTTGAACATCTCGTGTAATCAAAATCGTTGTATTTAGATCCTCGCTATATTGTGATAGAACAATCTCGAGCCCTTGGTCCAGGAAGGGCGGATCAATTCTCAGATCAATTTCAGCAAACGTTCTATAAATACGCGCGTGGAAATATGGCCTTAACGTGGCGAGCGAAAACTCCTCAAGAAGTTCTGCACTTTCGATATTTGTTTCAAATGTCTCTAACTCGGCGCGAATCTCGGTTTCCCGCTGAATGACCTCAGATCCAAGCTTGGGTATCAATTCATGCCAAGCTGTTCCCTCGTCATACAATCTCTCAGCTTCTATTTCAATATCATTTGGAATCGCGATAAATTTTGCTGTACCAATCCCTTGTATCCCTGTACGTGCAAATCGACCAATAAATTGCAAAGTCACCGCCAAAGATTTATGCGGCGCATGAATTGCAGCTATTTTTAAATTGGGCAAATCAAACCCTTCTCCAAGCATGTCAACGCAGATAATTCCATCTAGCTCTAGCGCTCGTAGCTTCTGAACCATTCTTGAAACATGCTTCAGTGATAGCCCGCTATGTATTAACCCAAGCTTGAGGTTGGTATTGTCCTCATAGATTTTCTGTAACTCTTTTGCACGGTTGCGCCTGTCAGTCCTCACCATTATTAGGTGCTTAAAACCACCTTCTCGGTCACTACGTAAGCGACGCTCTGCTTCAATCGCGATTGCGATGTCATGGTTCGCATCGGCTTTAATCACTACTGGGATGAACTCGAGTACACCAAATATCCCGTCTTCAAATGCTTTCTGTGTCGGATACACATAGACCATATCTCCCTTTATCAGCCGTCTATCCTGCCTAAAAGGCGTAGCAGTAAATAAGGCTCGAGCTGACTGCGGAAATCCATCAAGCAATGCATTCCACGTCTTTGCCGGTGAATGGTGCGCCTCATCTACAAGCACGAGATCAAAAAGATCGTCTGGTGGTTTCGCAACGCCCGTCTCTGCTGGGCTCAGACATTTTGGTGTACCGACAACTACATCAAATTCGCTAAGCTCATGCCATTTTTCTACTGTGGTAATAACCGATGTGACCTCATGGACCTTGGGTGAAGGAACACCAACATCAAAAACACCTAACTTCTTTAGCGTGTTAAGACTACGGTAGTCGTCGGCAATCTGAGCGCGAACTAGCTTGCTTGGGGTAACAACAAGAACTCGCTTTGACCCCAAAAGATACGGAGCCATCATTAGGACCGCCGTTTTTCCGGAACCGGTTGGCAGACTGATGATTGCTGGTTTGTCTTTTAGGGAAAAGTGGGATGCAATCGCATGAATAGCGCCGAGCTGCGCATTGCGAAGACCGGGAGACTGGTCTGAATCATGTGGCAAGCGAAGATGTATGTAATTCTCATCGAAGTACATCGCTACCCCATCCCTGTTGGTCCCTGCTCCTATCTCGCGAAGTCAGATCGATTGTCCCGACCTCGTGACCGCACACTAAGGCCACTGAGCGGCCTCCGACGACCGTACGCGTTTGGCGCCAGGTGGTCAATGAGCGGTTGATCGCAGCCTTCCCTCTGGATCCCCGCTGGTGCGTCCTGATCCTTATAGGCCTTCTAGCGTTTCCTTTAATAGGGACAAGGGCGAAACACCCACAGCTTTACTGAGATTTATGAGCACAGTCAGGCTGGGCTGGCGTTGCCCCAACTCGAGCAAAGAGATATAGGTCCTGTCTAGGTCAGCCGCTTCCGCCAATGCAATTTGGCTCAATCCCGTCGCTTTGCGGTAGCGCCTGAGTGCTTTTCCAAACGACTTTGCAATACGAGCTGACTTCAAGAGCCGTCCCCACTGTTTTCTAGCAGGAACAGCATCCTTGCCTTGACTAGTTATTTCGACCGACTATAGTCGGCATATCAAAAAGCTTGGTAACCCGGCACGTAGGTGCAGATAGCAAGTGGCAATTGGTACTAACTAGCTAGGGAGTCGATATGAAAAGGTGTGTTTCCAAGTGTTTGATAACTATGAGCGTAGTCTTGACCATTGCCGGGTGTGCGGAGACGCCTCCTCATCCCGAACTCAAAGCGGGCACATGGCAAGTACAGGAAGCCATATTGACGCAACTTCCCGGAACGATCGAAAGACAGGTTGTGAATGGAGTTGATGTTGAATCTCACCCGGGCGATCGCCCCTCAGAACTGAGCACTGTTTACCGCGTTACTTTCGACAGAGACGCGAGTATCAGCAATTGGGGCGGCGATCTACTGGCCACCGCAAATGGAACATCTGGAAATGTCTATACATACAAGGAAACGGTTACACCCGAACTTGTGAACCTCAACGGCGTCTCCACAGGCGTCTATTTTGACATTACGACCAATTTCTACAGCTTGATGGCGGCTGACACCTCCCAGTGGCAATGGGCCCTAAATGGGAAATATGCAGGCAGCGGCCAATTAGCGAATACACCTCAGACAAAGATCGCGCACCCAGGCACCAAAGAGGGCTGGACTCATACCTACCGAATAGTCGTGATCGGGTGGGACGCACTAGCTAAGAATGGCCCTGATGGCACGATAGGAATTGATCTCAAACTAGTGGCAGATACAACGCATACTTATGAATTTCATTGGGCCTATCAATACCACATTAGTACAGTGACATTGCCTGCGGGAGCGCTCACAACCGCCGTACAGATCCCTGAGCAAGAGGAGTTGTCGCTCAATGGGAGAGCATTTTCATGCGAACCTGTCATTTCATCTGCGGCCGATTTCTCAGTCGGTCTAGTAATGACTCACCGTTGCATTGAACAAACGATGTTTTATAACGTAGTAACTGGAAAGATGGAATAATTGAGCTAGAGGTGATACTAGAAGGGGCAGGCTGGTAATGGATTACCTGACCTGCCTTTTTATTTTGTTCGTTGGCGAACATCCGCTCATAGTTACCAGTCATCACCTCAATTATTTGTTGCATTTTTGTAGCAAATAATCGATTCCGATCAATTATTTGTTTCATTTTTGTAGCAATTTTGTAGCAAATAATCTCAGATGCGGCACCACATTCTGAATTTGGTTTTTGCGTCACAGCCAGGCATTTAGATTTAGCTAATCCTGGGGGTGGGTCTAGGGCGGGGAGCGCCCCGCCCACAGACGAGTGTTGGAACAACACATAGTCTGTTTATATGTGTTTGCATAATGCTGCTGTTTTGGCGCGAACGCCTGATGATCTGAGCTAACTCTAGGGTTTCGGGCCAGTGAAATGAATAGCGGTAGAAAGTGCTGTCATAAGCTTCTTTGGGATCATCAGCGCACGTTTTTTCGACCACGCCACCCACTGATTGAGTTGCCGCACGAGCTCGTTCGCCTTGTCAAATAAAGCCTGAGCTTCCATGCGTATCCGTGCCGCCTCCTTACGATCAGCCTCCGCTTGGTTTTTAGCGGCGATAGCTTCAGCACGAATTATGCGTATTTCTCGATTGGCAGCCACGATTTCAGCCGCTGCAGCCTGGCGGACTCTTCTGGATTCATCTAGGGCCACTTTCAAAGCACGTGCCTGGACTTTTTCCTGGTGCCATTCTGGCTTTGTTTTGCGGCGCTTTCTTGGTCCAAGTCTGAGATGGCCATACTTAACAGAAACGGCCGCAAAGTATTCGTCTTGGAACTGCCGCAGCGCGTCATCAAAGGCGCGCTGATTCTTACTAAACTTCTTTTTTCGATCATTTTTGGA
>DASTZT010000030.1:0-4184 GCA_035764225.1 Ktedonobacteraceae bacterium | reverse complement strand
ATCCAGGGAGTCAATGACCTGTCGCAAGGTTGCGGCGTGTGCATCAGCTCCCTCAAAACCTGCCAGACAAGCCTGCAACTCGCTGGCTATACGCCGCTCTTGTTGCAAAAGATGACGCTGCTGATCCTGCAAAACTGCTCTAACCATGAGATCTTCCCCTTGCTATGCGAGAATGGGCATATTCTTATTCCTCACTAGAGAGACGAAAGTAACGTGTAACAGTTTGTACCTATATAACACGTAAGAGAAGAGGCCAGGGAGACCAACACTAACCTTCAACAATGAAACTGTTGACAATTCGCCAAAGGTGTGATATCTTAATAGCGCGAACGAAATTATCATCGCACAAACGGCAATTGCGGGAGTGGCTCAGTGGTAGAGCATCTCCTTGCCAAGGAGAAAGTCGCGGGTTCGATCCCCGTCTCCCGCTCCCCTTCCCGGCGACGTCGCCAAGTGGTAAGGCACGGCTCTGCAAAAGCTGCACCAGCGGTTCGAATCCGCTCGTCGCCTCCCTTTAAGAGATGTGGCGTCCGCCACGTCTCTTTTATTTTTCAGAGTACTTCACTATGCGAGAGTCACGTACCTACTCTATCGAAGCCATTGCGCTCAAACATTCCGATCTAGGGGAAGCTGATCGGGTGTTGACGCTGCTCACTCCCTACAAGGGGAAGCTGCGGGCCGTCGCCAAAGGTGTGCGTCGTCCCGGCAGCAGAAAAGCAGGCCACCTTGAATTATTGTGCCGCAGCCAGCTCTACCTGGCTCAGGGGCGCAACCTCGATATCGTCACTCAGGCCCAGGCACACGAGAACTTTCCCCACTTGCGTACCGAACTCTGGCATATGACCTGTGGCTTTTACCTGGCTGAACTGGTTGACCGCTTTATCGAAGACGATACTCCCCACAACGACGTTTACAACCTCTTGCTGGAAACGTTGCGCAGTCTGGAGGCCGATGTCGTAGAAGTGCAACAGCAGCGCACTGAGGGAACGCTCATTCCCGCTCAAGAACACATGCGTAGCCAGTTGCTGATGCGCTACTTCGAGATCAACCTGCTTGCCTATATTGGCTATGAGCCAGTGTTTCGCACCTGTGCCCATTGCAATAGCGAGTTGCAGCCGGAAGAGAACGGCTTTACGCCTTCCCTCGGTGGTGCGCTTTGCCCTAAATGTTCGCATTTATGGGGGCAGGCACTCTCGATGAACGCGCTGAAGGTGCTGCGCCTCCTGCAACGCAGCGATGGCTGGGAACGCGTCCCGCGCTTCCGCCTTGATGCTCGCCTGCAAGCGGAGGTAGAGTCGGCCATGCACGGCTTGCTACGCTTCCATCTAGAGCGCGACCTGAAATCCTGGAGCTTCCTGGATAGTTTCAATCCCTCAAGCGGGCTAATATAATTACCAGCTCCCGCCGCCGCCCTTGAGGGGAAGTATAATATCACATACGAAAATGTCAAGTGGAAATGCACCAGCCATTTATTGCAACACAAAAAATAAATAGCTATGCAAATGCATTCAACTATGGTATCTTACCCACAGTGAGGCCAACCTCGGCCCGCATATGTCCATTATTCCTTCACCCTCTCTGGAGGTCTATATGAGTGAGGTTGCTCCATCTACCACCACAACCACCACAACGTCTCAGTACACTTCCCCTGGCTATGCCCGTTATGTTTTCTGGGTTATGTTCTTGATTAGCTTCCTGAATTACCTGGACCGCAATGTCCTGACCGGGGCCGCTAATGTTATCGCCAAAGAGCTAAACTTTCAACTTGACGGCATTGGCTTTATCGCCTCGGCCTTCCTGGTCATCTATACGCTGGGCACGCTGCCGCTGGGCATATGGGCGGACCGGGCCAGACGCAAAGATGTTGTTGCAAGCTGTGTTGCCGTTTGGAGCGTGGCCACTGCTGTTACCGCGCTCGCCACGAACTTTACTACGCTCTTCCTCTCGCGCATGTTTCTGGGCATTGGCGAAGCAGGCTATTTTCCTGCTGGAACTGCCCTGATGAGCGACTATTTTAGTCGCGAGAAGCGTTCGCGCATTATGAGCTGGTGGAGCGTTGCTCAGCTCGTCGGCATCCTTGTCGGCTTTGCCGTAGGAGGCGCTGTAGCGGGCCTGTATCCTGGCAGTTGGCGCTTGCTTTTTATTTTCACCGGCATCCCCGGTCTGCTGCTGGCATTATTGGCGTGGCGCATCCGCGAACCGCGCCGCAATCAGGCCGACGAGGAGGCCAGCGAGCTTGACCCTCACTCGCTGGGCAACGTCCCCGAAGTGGAGGAGCCACCACATACGCTCAGGGTTCCCTCCGATATGTTATCGCAACTTAAGAGTTTGTTGCGTATCAAAACGCTGGTAGTTTTGATTCTGATGCAGATTTTCGCCTTCTTTGTGCTAGGCGTGAACGTCACGTTCCTGCCAACCTACCTGCAACAGCAGGACACCTTTCACTTTACCTCTGGACAGGCGGGACTTTTCTCCGGCCTCGTGATTGTGCTGGCTGGCATGGCGGGTACGGTTATCGGCGGCTATGTTGCGGATATGCTCAATCGCCATCATCAGGGGGCGCGCGTGCTGGTGTGTGGCATCGGTTTCCTGCTGGGCGCACCAGCCTTTGCCCTGGCTATCACGATCCACAATGTGCCGATCTTCACCATCTTCTTCGTGATTACCACGCTCCTGCTCACCGTCTACACGGGACCAAGCACAGCAGCCACGCAGGATGTCGTGCCGTCGTCCCTGCGAGCCTCATCTGTGGCTATTTCTCTGTTGATTGCTCACCTGCTAGGTGACGCCTTTGCCCCTACGCTGGTCGGCGTGCTGGCTACAAACTTTGATCCCACTCACGGCCTGCACTTCAAAAACAGCTTAGCCGGACAGGATCTCAGCATGGCGCTGTTGATAACCTGCACGCCCGCACTGGCTATCGCAGGCCTTATCGGCATCTTTGGCGCGCGCTGGATGAAGGATGACATTGCCACAGCCGAACGAGCAGACAGACTCGCCAGAGAGACCGCAGTTTAACCTTGTCACAGGATACAGCTATTAACGCATGCCGGGTATGTACCCATAAGAGCAATACTCCGGCATGCGTTAATAGCCTTTTTTTACCATCCCATCTTCTAGCACGCTATTATCTGAACAAATGGATAAGCTAATCGTTATACTACTGGAGATTTTATTGTCTGATACCCCCCAAAGTCATGCTTGTATACATTTGAAGGGAAATTTTGATGAAAGCCAAACAGCGATACGGCATCCTACCAGCATTGGGAGTTCTGCTATTGCTTATGACCGCCTGTAGCATTCCGGGTATTGGCGCTAGCAACTCGACGCTGGCAACACTACAGAGCAGCGATAACGCGATGAAGCAACTCAAAACTGCTCATGTGGTGATGACCATAACCTCCACGAGTAGCATCAACGTGAACACATCCTCTTCAACCTCACCAACACCGGGCACGGTCAAAACAAAAATCAATGGAGATATTGTGCTCCCCAATCAGTCCTCCTTACAACTTACGCTCAATCAGGCTACGGGCAGTCACAACGTACAGGATATCTCCATCTCAATGGTTACGACTGACCAGAAGTTGTATATCCAGAATTCTAAAGGCAAATGGTATCTGCTGGATAATACGCTCTCTAAAGGTCCTGCCAGCAATCCTTTCTCTGGTTCAGATATAACCGGCTATAACAAGCTGTTGCCCCTGGCCCAGAAAGCCAAATACACTGATCGCGGCACTGAAACACTCAATGGGGTTAGCCTGCACCATATCGCAGTGACTTTTGGGAAAGAGGCGTTAGGAGATCTACTCAAGGCAACGGGCCAGAGCCTACCATCGACCCAACAGTCGGATATCGACAACCTGCTGAAAAATATCGCTGTAAGTAAGCTTTCGCTAGACCTCTGGATCGACGACGCAACCTCCTATGTCCACCGTATGGAACTCCAGATGGCCGTGACGATCAATGGAGACGGTTCGACGACCGGCTCCGGCATCACCTCCGATTCTGATATCGTGATCGACTATAGCAAATTCAACGAGCCAGTGAAAATCACGGCCCCGACGGATGCCACTCCCACCGATAGCATCCTGTCTATATTCAGCTAATCCCACGTTCTGTAGGGGCAGTGCCTTGTGCCTGCCCTCTACGGTTGCTGGGCAGGCGCAAGGCACTGCCCCTAC
>DASTZT010000029.1:0-6109 GCA_035764225.1 Ktedonobacteraceae bacterium | reverse complement strand
CCACGCCTGTGGGGCCCAGGAAGAGGAACGAACCAATGGGGCGTTTGGGATCTTTCAAGCCAGCACGCGAGCGGCGGATGGCACGCGCAACGGCCCCAATCGCCTCATCCTGACCAATGACCCGTTTGCGCAGATCGTCTTCCAGGTGACGCAGGTTCTGGCGCTCACTTTCCAACATCTGGCTAATGGGAACGCCGGTCCAGTTCTCGACGATACGAGCAATATGCTCAGGCTCCACAATCAGCGATACGACCTGCCCCGACTCGGCACGCGCCTTTTCGAGCTTGCCCAGTACCACCAGCTCTTGCTGACGCATCATTGCTGCATGCTCATAATCTTCCGCGTTAGCCGCAGCTTCTTTCCTGGCCTGGATCTCAGCCAGTTCTTGCTCCAGATCGGTAATCAACGTCGGGCTGATAATGCCCTGCTCGGTCGCATCCAGGCGCATAGCTGAGCCAGCTTCGTCCATCACATCGATGGCTTTATCAGGCAAGAAGCGATCATTGATATAGCGGTCAGAGAGCTTCACCGCCGCCTCAATGGCCTCATCCGTGATGCTTACCCCATGATGCGCCTCGTAGTTGGGACGAACGATGTGTAACATGGCTATGGCCTCTTCAATAGAAGGCTCATCGACCATAATAGGCTGGAAGCGGCGCTCCAGCGCGGCATCTTTCTCAATATGTTTGCGGTATTCATCCAGCGTAGTTGCGCCAATACAGCGCAATTCGCCACGAGCCAGGGCTGGCTTAATCATATCGCCAGCTCCGACGGCTCCTTCAGCCGCGCCCGCGCCGACAACAGTATGCAATTCATCTATAAAGACAATCACTTCAGGAGCCTGACGCAGCTCTTCAAGGATTGATTTGATCCGTTGCTCAAACTGTCCTCGGAACATTGCACCGGCAACCATACCGCCAATGTTCAACGAGACAATGCGCTTGCCGCGCAAAATGGGCGGGACGTTGCCTTCATTGATACGACGCGCCAGCCCCTCGACAATCGCGGTTTTACCAACGCCCGGTTCGCCAATCAGGACCGGGTTGTTCTTCTGGCGACGACCCAGCACAGTAATGACGCGACGGAGTTCGCGCTCACGTCCGGCAGCCGGGTCCAGCTTGCCAGCAGCAGCTTCATCGGTGAGATCACGCCCATACTGGTCAAGCGTCGGCGTTTTGCTATTTTTAGTGCGCTGTTCGGCAGTGGCGGTATTGACCCCGCCCATACCGTTGGCGGCAGAAGATGAGCGGTTCGTATTGGCGAAAAAGCCCAGGGGAGCATCAGGCATACCAGTGCCTTCAAGGCCGCCCATCTGGCCCATCGCGCTCATCAATTCGTCCACACAGGATTGGCAAAGATAATGCTCTTCGCGCTTGCCGTTGACAAATTGATCGACACGCACGCGGGCGGGATTCTGTTGACAACGTTCACATTTTCTCATCTATATTATGCTCCTCATTATATGGATGCAGTGTCCTACCTACATCGCCACTTAGCAAACATGCTAAATGACTGCTAATGATTATAACACATGCTTTTTCATTTGTCTAGCACTCTATGGGAATGAGTGCTAATCCACTAGCTACAACACTCAATCGTTGTAAGCTATTCCCGGAAGAAATAGTTGTTTTTTTAGGAAGATAGATAGGCTGGTTGTGATGAAAATAGGTAGAGCAAGATATGTATTGGAGTGTGTAAGCAAGATGTTTTCTTTTAAAACGAATGGTTGCTGCGTATCGACTCACTTTTGATAACAATCTGGCGCAGGACAGTATTCCCGCAGCATGGCGTCGTTGCTAGCTGATGCGGGGCTGTTTAATGTTCGGAAAAAAGCGGGGTTGTCAGGGGCAGCCGCCCCTGACCGGAGCGCGAGGTGTCCTCGCCTCCTCTTCCACTCCCCCGCCGCAGGCGGGAAAAAGGGAAAATTAAATAGCCCTGTAGCTGATGGAACATTTATTGACTGATATTTCTGGATGAGATATGCTATGTTCTATGAACGATGTGCTATATTATCCAAAATGTGTTATTTTTTATTATGAGCGGTAGTATTAGGGATGAACGAACCACAACCACAAACATGGCGTGAGCTGCTGGCAACGCTGATAGCTGATCCTCAGGAACGACAGAATATTGCCGAGGTGGCGAGAATCAGTCCTATCACGTTGATACGTTGGAGCACCAATAAATCAACCCCGCGTATGGACAACCTGCGCCCATTATTAGATGCTTTACCTGAATACAGGCAGCAGCTGACAGAGCTAATTGTGCGAGAATTCCCCCATTTTTTTAAGGAAGTTCCAGAGGAAGAGACCGCAATGGAAATTCCTTCCGCATTCTATGCTCGTGTGCTGAGTGCCCATACCAACAGTCCGCCGATTCTGCGTGCATCCACCATTTGTATTCTTATTTTGCAGCAAATTGTGGTGCATCTTGACCCGCGCCAATTGGGGTTGGCTGCTATTGTGGTACAGTGTATGCCACCTGTGCAGGGGAAGAAGGTGCGCAGTTTGCGGCTTATTCAGGGTCGCGGCACGCCTCCGTGGGCGGGCCAGATCGAGAATCGCACTCAGTTTTTTGGGGCCGAATCGCAAACGGGCATGGCCCTCCAATCCGGTCGCATAATTGCCGTGCAGAGCCAGGAGGTAAAATCGCGCCTGTTTCCCGCCCATTATAGCAATCTGGAGAAAAGTACGGCGGTTTTTCCTATTATCCAGAGTGATCGGGTCGCAGGCTGTCTCTGTCTGGCTAGCAATTTGCCGAACTTCTTTTCTCAGGTGCGGCTGGACCTTGCCAAAAACTATGCCGATTTGCTTGTACTCGCCTTCGAGCATAGCGAGTTCTTCGATTTACAGTATGTGGAGCTGGGCATTATGCCTTCCAGCCCCATCCAGCAGGAGCACATAGCAAATTTCCAGCAACGCGTCACCCAACATATGATCCGGGCTGGTCGCAACAATCAGTCGTTGACCAGGCCGAAAGCAGAACTGCGGGTCTGGCAGGAGCTAGAAGAGGAATTACTGCAAATCTCGCTAGATATAAAAATATAAATCTATTGTATTGCGGGATTGCCAGGTCTGTAATGATCCATTCTTTTATCGTGCGTCCAGGTCACGCCTCCTGGAAAATCCGTCAATCAGCAGCAAAAGCCTATCTATTGTATCTTTCCCATGCTTGTGCATTATATAATGTGGGCAGAGGCGGGCAAAGGCTCAGCGACGAGTACTGCTGGATGGGAAAGGACAATGGGGCTAGCAAATGTGATCCTTCAGTTGCCAAGCAAGAAAGGCAGGAAAGTACGGATGGATTTTACCTATTCGGAAAAAGTCAACGAACTGCGGACGCGCGTCATCGATTTTATGGAGCGTTATATTTACCCCAACGAGCAGACGTACCGGGAGCAGATAGCAGCGTCGGGGAATCCTCACCATCATGCCGAGATTATCGACGAATTAAAGCCTAAGGCCAGGGCGGAGGGGCTATGGAACCTCTTCTTACCCGATAGGGAACATGGCGCGGGCCTGACCAATTTGGAATATGCCCCGCTGGCCGAAGTGATGGGGCGCATGGGTTGGTCCTCGGAAGTATTTAACTGTGCCGCGCCCGACACCGGCAATATGGAGATCCTGGCCCAGTTCGGCACTCCTGAGCAGAAAAGACAGTGGTTGCAGCCATTACTTGACGGCGAAATTCGGTCCGCCTTCTCCATGACCGAGCCAGATGTTGCCAGTTCGGACGCCACCAATATCCAGATGACGATCCTGCGCGATGGCGATGACTATGTGCTGAATGGTCGCAAGTGGTGGACTTCTGGCGCGGCTCGCGAACGCTGCAAAATATTTATTGTGATGGGAAAGACCGATCCTCACAATCCTGATCGCCACCGTCAGCAAAGTATGATCCTGGTGCCCAAAAACACTCCTGGCGTTACCGTTGTCCGCAACCTGACGGTAATGGGCTATGTGGATAACGAGAGCCATTGCGAGGTTCGCTTCGATAACGTGCGGGTGCCAGCCACCAATCTGCTGGGCGAGGAGGGTTCCGGCTTTGCCATAGCCCAGGCTCGCCTCGGTCCGGGTCGCATTCATCACTGTATGCGCTCTATCGGTTCCGCACAGCGTGCGCTCGAACTGATGTGTGAGCGGGCCGCGCACCGGGTCGCCTTTGGCAAGCCACTGGCTGAACAGGGGATGGTGCAGGACTGGATTGCCAGATCGCAAATAGAGATCGAGCAGGCTCGCCTCTTAACGCTCAAAACGGCCTGGATGATGGATACGCTGGGCAAAAAGGCGGCGCAAAATGAGATCGCGATGATTAAGATCGCCATTCCTGAAATGTTCACCAACGTGGTCAACCGCGCCATTCAAGTCTTTGGCGCAGCGGGCGTCTCTGGCGACTTCCCGCTAGCATCGATGTTTGCGCACGGTCGCACGATGCATATCGTCGATGGCCCTGATGAAGTGCATAAACGTTCGCTCGCCAGGTCTGTCGTGCGCCAGTTAGCCAGCCCGAAGTAATAGCCTCTCGGTGTTTTTTTAACGAAAAAGTACGATGTACCAGATAATGCTGGTTATCCAGTCCATCGTACTTTTTTGTCAGGCTCGCACTGACAGGCCAGACGTGTCTAGTCAGTTACACATGGAAAAAGTCTGTGGAAAGCGTGGTCGGTACCTTTCTATCGAAAATTGTATTGTATCTCGTTAGAGAGGTCTTCACGAGGAGGTTAGAGTGACCAATCTTTCCTTTGTAAGGATAGTTCCACGTACAAAAAATAGACTAGCTAAGCTTTTCTTGCTTATTACAATAATATTCCTGGTGGGAACTTTTCTGGTAGGTTTTCCTTCAAAGACGGCATATGCTGCGCCTGCCGCTGGATCTTGTAACTCAAACAATGGTTCTGCGAACCTTACCACCTGGATTGAATACGATGTCTCTGCTAGTAATTATCTCTGTGACCCCAGCATAGTTCCATTTAATTCTGTTGCTGGATTTTCCAGAGACTGCACACCGAATGGCTCTTCATATACGATTAATCAGGATCTCTGGTTGACTCAAGGCACAGTTTCAGGCGCAACTCGGGGGGGAGAAACAGGCAGAAGCGGGTGGATCACTTATCTATCTGATTGCAACTTCCACTTGTCTCCTAGTCAAGCTAGTAGCTACAGTCCACATAGCGATCCCATCTGGGGATGTGGATGGGCTTTACTATCTACTGGACAAAGTCACGATTTCATATGCACGAACGTTAATACAGGGAGTGGTGCTATTACAGGAGCCCGTGTTAACCAACATTTTGCATCCTCTTCTTCATTCTCTATGCCCTCTACTAAGCAATCCCCAAGAACCTCGGTAGATAGTATCACTGGAAAAGCGACTAGGGTTCTTATAACTCCTGATGGTTTGGAATTAGATCTTGTCGGTATGGAGCAACATGGTAGGAATTTGCTTTTCCACTTTCATGCTGTTAATACAGGAAACACCACTGTGCAGGTAATTGGTAATCAAGCCGATTTCCAGTTTTACTATGTCCGAGGAGGCCATTTCATTCAGACTCCACCTATTGCGACAGCGGACCAACCGACCCACCCAGCCCACCCATCGACCTTAGCCGTAGGTGCTTCTGCCGATGGTTGGGCAACATTTACTATGGCTAGTACTGTGAAATCGGGGAAATCTGTGGATCAGATTTTATATCGCTTTGGAGCAGTTCCAAGCGAATCTTGTGCGACCCCTAGAAATGCAAGCACTTGTCATTCAGAAGAAGGCTATATGGCATTAGTTTGGGATCTTTAATCTCGATGTTCTGATAGTAACCATGAGGCTACTTGCTGATATCCAGGTAGCCTCCCTCCTTCGTAAAGAAGAGCAAAGGAGCTATATATGCAAAAAAGGCGCACCATCCTGGTTCTCCTTCTTATACTTCTCCTGTTTGTCGTTATGATAACTCTTGATCCTTCATTGCTGGCTTCGCTACAAGCGAATCTGTTCGGACAGCCGTTGACTCCTGTAGGAAAGTTGCAAGGGAACGTGGGTGAGACACTTCAGCTCTCCAATGGTTTGGCTCTGACGCTGGTTGAGGTGAGGAGATATAATTCTTTCGTCCTCTTGCATC
>DASTZT010000028.1:0-3765 GCA_035764225.1 Ktedonobacteraceae bacterium | reverse complement strand
AGACGCTTTTAGCTCGGTAGTCACGTTTTACACTGCCTGCCAGAATCACAGTGTTGCCCCTGGCCACCTGAATCTGTTCCCCATGCCGAATGTCATCAATGTTCGTGAACACTTGCTCGCACAAGATATGCTCTGGGTAGGGGGCGGTTCAGTCGCGAACTTGCTCGCGGTGTGGCGAGTACATGGCCTCGATAGCATTTTGCGAGAAGCGTGGGACAAAGGCATTGTGCTCGCTGGCGTAAGTGCTGGTTCCATTTGCTGGTACCAGGGAGGGACGACGGATTCGTTTGGCGTTGAATTGCAAGCCGTGACAAATGGACTTGGTTTGCTGCCATATTCCAATGGTGTGCATTATGACAGTGAAGAGCGTCGGCGGCCACTCTTCCAAAAGCTTATTGGTGAGGGTACGCTGAGTGAAGGCGATGCGACTGATGATGGTGTCGCTTTACATTATGTCGGCGAGACCTTGCATAAAGTTATTGCTGATAGACCCGGCAAATATGCGTACCACGTAGCTAAGACCAGCGATGGTGTGGTAGAAACCCGTCTTGACGCCGAATTATTGAGGTAGCGGATCAGGAACCAGCAGAGAAATTATCTCCCGCGCTGATGTGAAGCACACGCGCACCTCGCATATCTAGCCAGTAGTCTTCACGGATCTGGGCCACGCGAATGAGTACGGTATCGCAGGAGGGACAGCGCAGGATCGCGCCCATCCCGTGCATATATGCGGCCAACGTCCCAATCATATTCTGTGCGGCACAACTGGTACACGTCACCTGCACCAGTGTCATCTCAAAAGGAAAAATCGCTTGCAGCATCCCTGCGGCAGCGTTGCCATCAAGTTGATTCATAATTATCTTTCTCCTGTCGGGCCAAAGCGTTCCGTCTTGATCTGTCCTGGTTCATAGCCCAGGGACACCAGATGCTCCGCAGCGGTTTCGACGAAGGCAGTCGGGCCACAAATGAACGTCAAAGGACGTTGCTCCAGCGGCCAGGCCACCTCATGCAACAAGGCTCTATCGATGCGGCGGTGATATCCCTTCCATCCGGGTGGTTGCTTCCGGGTCAGCGTCTGGATCACCTCAAGATGAGGAGAGGTCTTGACCAGTCGCTCCAGTTCGTCGCGGTAGATCACCTCCTCAAAAGAACGCGACGAAGAGAGCAACCGGGTTGCCACCGTACTGCTTACCGCGGCCCGGTAGCGTAGCATTGCCATCAAGGGCACGATCCCCGATCCTCCGGCGATCAGCAGCAGCGGCCCCACCATGCTCGCTTCCCACACGAAATATCCTCCGATGGGGCCGCGCAGTTCTAGCTGGTCACCGAGACGCAGCTCATCGGTGAGGTAGGGGGAGACTTCTCCCTCATCGAGTCGCACAACGGTGAGGGTAATACGCTGTCCTTCCTCCGGCGGCGAGGCAATCGAATAGCTGCGCTCCACCTGGTAGCCGTCTTCGGCGGTGAGGCGGACATCGATGTGCTGCCCCGCTCGGTGCCCCTTCCAGTTGGGAACAGCGAGCTGAATGCTCCTGGCTCGTGCCGTTTCCTGGTGGGTGGCGATTACTTCACCCAGTTGCCAGCTTAATCGCTCCAATAGCGTTCTTCTTTCCAGGGATCTCCATGATTGTGATAGCCAAGCGATTCCCAGAAGCCCGGTTCGTCTTCAGCAACCAGACGCAGACCCCGGACCCACTTGGCGCTTTTCCAGAAGTAGAGGTGAGGAACCAGCAGGCGAGCCGGACCGCCATGCTGCGGTTCCAGTGGTTGCCCTTCATATGTGTCAACCACCCACGCCTTGCCGTCCAGCACCTCTTGCAGCGGAAGGTTGGTCGTATATCCTCCATCGCTAAAGGCGATTACATAGCGGGCGCTGGTCTTAATGTGCGCGAGCAGCGTATCGAGAGAGACGCCTTCCCAGTGCGTGTCCAGTTTTGACCACTTAGTCACGCAATGAATATCTGCGGTGATCGTCTCTCTGGGTAGCGCATGAAATTCGTCCCAGGTCCAGCGCACAGGATGCTCGACCGCTCCAAGCAGGGAGAAATCCCAGGTAGCCAGAGACGTATGAGGTGTTGGTCCTGCCGAGAGGACAGGAAAGCCGCGCTCTAGATATTGGCCTGGCGGGATGCGTACGCTTGTGGCGCGTTCCTGGCGACGACCACGGAACCCTCGTGAGATAAAACCTTGACTCATAGAGCCACCTTTGATCTCCTTTCGCTTTACTCATAGGCTCACCGCGCTTTGTCCTGCCCCTGTCCCTCCCAAACTTGTCTAACACAGGGACATATTGTTCTCTGACGTTTCGATCCGCCCATTGTGGGTAAGAAATAAAAACCATGCCACTCAGATACAACGGCAAAGATTGCTGTCGCAGAAAAAACTGATAAAGGGCCGTCCTTTTCCTATGTGCTATAATAGGCCGAAAGTTTCTGAAAGATAGAAAGAGGATGTACCGATGGCAAAAAGGCATAGCACAGACGGACGCCCAACCATTACACAGATTGCGCAAATCGCAGGGGTCTCGGTGCCAACCGTCTCGAAGGTTTTGAATGGCCGCACGGATGTGGCGCTGCCTACGCGTGAGCGAGTTGAGCGGGTGATTGAAGAGTATGGCTTTGTACGTAATCGTGCGGCCCGCGCCTTACGTCAAGGAAAAACCGGGCTTGTAGATCTGATCTTACCGCGCCTGGACGATGAGTATTTTCTGCCTATTTTAGAGGGAGTGGCCCAGGTACTGCGTGCGGCAGGAGTTCGCATGGTGCTGACCTCGGTCGGCTATCGGGCAGCACAAGAGGTGCGATGGATCGATACCGTCACCGATCATTCCACAGATGGTATTCTGCTAGTCCTTCCATCTGACGAGACCGTTAAGCATCTCGAACGTTCAGGCCTTCCTTTTGTGCTCATTCATAACCAGAGCAGCCAGCTTAGCAAGACCCCTTCGGTCAAAATTACTAGCTGGGAAGGAGGTTTTGTCGCAACCACACATCTGATCAAACTTGGCCACCAGCGGATCGCCTATATCGGCAAAACCGCGCCAGCAAGAGACGCAATCGAGCGTATTGCTGGCTATCGTGCGGCCCTGGATGCGGCCAATCTGCCGCTTGATCCGCAGCTGGAGTGTGCCGGAAACTTTACCGAAGTTGATGGGTATACAGCAACTAGAACGCTGCTAGAACTGCCAGAGCCGCCCACAGCAATCTTTGCTGGCAATGATCGCCAGGCCGCAGGGGTTTATCGAGCACTGCATGAATTGGGCTTAACAGTGCCTAATAATATGAGCGTGATCGGTTTCGATAATCTCCCCTACACCGAAATCATGAATCCCCCGCTTACCACTGTGCATGCCCCACGCCTGGAGTTGGGACGCACAGCAGCAACAATGCTCCTGCGCCTGATCAACGGGGAAGAACTGGAATTGACGCGCGTAGTGCTACCTACCGAGTTTATCGAACGCCAATCTTGCCAGCCCCTCTCACTGTGAGAACTCCTACCCTGAGATCAGGAAAAAATCTTTTCATGCGCACAACTTGACAATTGGCAAAAAATTCATTATATTCCAGAATAACTGCGAAATCGTTTTTGTAAAATTTCGAACAGGACAGGTCGGCAAAGCAACCTGCTCCAGTCGAGATGTCTCGTGTAGATGCGTACTTTATCGGCATGAGGCAAGGAGCGCCACTCCTTCAGTGCAGGAAGAACGTCTTCATGTTCCTTCACCCTTTGCGGCACGGCACCGATCATCTGCCGCACTTCTCTTTG
>DASTZT010000027.1:0-3825 GCA_035764225.1 Ktedonobacteraceae bacterium | reverse complement strand
GCAGCAGCTCCAGAGCAAGGCTTCGCGCTCATGCGAGAGTGTGCCTCCTGGAGTGACAGCGATGTCGCCTGGATCTTGAAGGAGAATTTGAAGAAGAAGCGTCTGGCGAAGTTTGTCCAGGATACCGAAGCGGTGTCGAAGCTCCTGACATCTCGCAGCTCCTGAGATGGGGATGAAACCTGGATTATAGCCCTGCATTATAGCATCTTCTTGCGGCCAGAACTCAGTGAGATGTAGCTGCTGTGAAGTGGCTCATCCGCTAATGACCGCTTTTTCTCCTCGCGCAACAATTGGGAGAAACGTGATACAGTAATGTCGCATCTATTCTATATTATGACAATGCCAGGATTAGAGACGCTGGCATTTAGTGAGGTTCGTGCGCGGGTACCAGATGCTCAACTGGTAAAGTTTGCGCGGGGAATGGCGCTTTTTGAGGCAACGGAGCCTGGAGAGTTGCTAGAACTACGGACGGTCGAAGATGTCTTCTTCTGTCTGGCTCATGTCAAAGGTTTGAGGCATGGGCCTGATGCTCTGCGTGTCATCCACAGCGCAACCCTCAACGCCAATATTAGCGGCGCTCTCAGCATGTGGCGTCGTATCTATCGGGGAGTTCAGCCCACAACCTGGCGGGTGGTGAGCCAGATGTCAGGTACCCATGATTTCAGGCGGAAAGATGCCGGTCAGGCGGTAAGCGATGCCTTGCGACGAGCTATGCCGCGCGCTTTGCATCATGTCGAAGATCAAGCTGACCTTGAATTCTGGCTCTGGCTCAGCGACCAGGAAATGGTGATGGGGCTACGGTTGAGCGATGCTACCATGCGTCATCGTCGTTATAAACGGGAACACCTGCCCGCCTCGTTGCGCCCAACGGTGGCATCTGCCATGAGCTGGCTGTCGCGTCCCACCCCTGATGATATTGTGCTTGACCCGCTGTGCGGCGCGGGAACGATTATCATCGAGCGAGCGTTACTTGCTCCGTATGATCGCCTGATCGGAGGAGATATACGCGATGAAGCTGTGGCAATGGCACGCAGAAACGCTCGCGCCGCCGAGATTATAGCGACGTGGCGCAGCTGGGATGCTCGCGCGCTCTCGCTTGATCGGGCAAGCGTGACGCGCATCATTACCAACTTACCCTTTGGGAAGCAGATTGGTACACCGGAGGAGAATGAGCAGCTCTATGCCGCTTTGCTGCAAGAGTTTGGGCGTGTGCTGACCCCTGACGGTCTCCAGGTGACGCTTACCAGCCAGGATCGACTCTGGGAGAAAAATTTGCGTGATCAGAACTGGCGGATCGTGAAGAAAGTCGTGTTTGTGGTACTCGGTCAGCCTGCCAGTATTTTTGTCGCTGAACGAGCATAACGCTAGAAAAATGAGAGGAGTATAGTCCATTGGCTAATGCAACAACTGCCGATTTTCGCAACGGCATGGTCATACGTTACAACGGTGAATTGTGGACCATCACTGAATTTCACCATAGAAACCCTGGGAACTGGCGCGCATTCGTGCAAGTGCGCATGAAGAACTTGAAGACTGGTCGCGTACTGGAGCAGCGGTTCCGCGCAGGCGAAGATATTGATGAGGTGCGTGTTGAGCACCAGAACTGGCAATTCCTCTACGTTGATGGCGACAACAGCTATATCTTTATGAATACCGAGACCTACGACCAGCAGCCCATTCCCAAAGAAATGCTCGGCGACGCCTTGAAGTTCTTGAAGGAGCAGGATATTGTAGAGATGCTGGTCGATGGCGAAACTATCGTCGCGGTCGAACTGCCGAACTTCCTGGAATTGACGGTCGAGAGCGCGGAACCTGGCGTGCGTGGCGATACTGCTAACAACGTTACCAAGCCCGCAACCCTGGAAACGGGCGCGATTGTCAATGTGCCCCTCTTCGTCAACCCCGGCGATAAGATCCGTATTGACACCAGAACTGGTCAATATGTTGAGCGTGTGAAGTAGGCTCTTTTGCGGATTAGGGAAACAGGTACTTATATAAAATCGCCTGTTTCCCTATCCCCCTCTCAGCAGTGCCAACAAATGTGGCCCGAAGATCAGCAACCCGATGACGACCGCCAGAATAGCATTCAGTAAAACCGCTCCCGCTGCGACATCTTTGGCTATTTTTGCCAGGGGATGATACTCCGGTGAGGCGATATCGATGCAAAGCTCGATCACCGTATTGAACATTTCCGAGATAAAGACGCCAGTGATGGCAACAAAGATGATGGCGAACTCAACAGGAGAGATGCGTAGCAAAATCCCCATGATAAGAGCGAACAATGCAATGGCGCAATGGACACGTACATTGCGTTGAGTGCGGAGCGCATACCAGAGGCCGCTAAAGGCGTAGGTAAATCCCCTGATAAATTTTGCCCACTCGCTTTTTTCTTTGTCCTGCTTGGAGGATCGTGGTGGTAAGGTTGATTGGCTCATTGCTGTGATTGCAGCACACGTTGCTGGATACTAACCATTGTTTGATAGCCTGCTTCAGTATGATCGTCGTAGCCAACAAGATGAAGCACGCCATGAGAAAGCAGGTAAAGCAATTCTGCGGTGGGAGCATGACCAGCTTCCTGAGCCTGCCGAACAATCGTGGGCCAGGACATCACAATATCACCGAGATTCATAATTGCTCCAGGCGGCGTTACGAAATCTGGAATTTGTTGTCCTCCTGCTCCAGAGCCATCTTCGCTCTCCTGAGGCTGCCAAAGCTGATCGGCAGGAGCATCGACCAGCGGCTTATCAAGCAGCGGGAAAGAGAGCACGTCGGTAGGCTTGTCCTGATTGCGGTATTGTGTATTCATCTCGCGAATGCCATCATCGTCAGTGACCAGCAAGGTAAGCATAACCTGTTGTGTAATACCAGCCTCTTGTAAGGTTTGCTTCACAATACTATCCAGGTTCACCGTCGCCAGTAGTTGTTCGACAGCAGCATTTTGGTCATCACCAACGCTGATGTATAGCTCTATTAGTGGATGTTCTTGCATAGCCACTACCTCGAAACCCCTCTTTTTCAGAGATGTACAGAAGGCGTCATGCTCCTTAATATTGATAAATATACCCTTACCCTGGATAAAATCATTTGCTCTCTCGTCGCATAATGATGTTAGAGCCATCAGGTAAGGGTACGGTACCATCTTTGACCTGTCGTTTAACCCTTACGCGCAGTTTTACGGCGTCGCGCGGCTTCTTTTCTCTTTCGCTTAACGCTCGGCTTTTCGTAATGTTCTCTACGGCGGGCCTCCGCAAGGATACCATCCTGTTGGATTTTGCGATTAAAGCGTTTTAGCGCAGTCTCGAACGACTCATTCTCGCCGATCTTGACTTCCGACACCAGAATCCCCCCTCTCGTGGCCTGTTTTTCGAGGTAGCGAGCTATCTCTATTTATACCTTGCATACTTCGCGGGCCTGCGCAGAAATTATAGTGGAGTCGAATCCCCATGTCAAGATTTTTGCGGTTGTTGAGTCTGTTTTGCCGCTTTTCTCCCAAATGCGATCAGAAAAACAAAAAAACCAATCAACATAATGCTGAACAGACTGATGGTGCGGTCAAGCAGAATAGCGGCAGCTGTAAGATTAACGCCGTTTGGTCCCTGATAGAAGAGGGCAATCATCGCGACCATACCGCCCTCAACCAGGCCAACGCCGCCGCCCGTCGCGGGGATAATCGTGAGCAGAGCCTCGCCCAGCCCGATGAAAATGGCAGCAGCCAGGATGTGGATCGGTGAACCCCCAATAAGGTTCAGAGATGCCGCGACGAAGAAGAAACGAAACGACTCGCACAGCCATACGCCAACGGTGAGTCCTGTCAGGATAGGAAGG
>DASTZT010000026.1:0-8274 GCA_035764225.1 Ktedonobacteraceae bacterium | reverse complement strand
CCCAAAGATGACTGGGCGGGAAAACATGGCTGATTACCCTCTTGCACATTGAGTGTCAATGGTGTATGATATAGCCGGTTCGCACTCTCAATGAGAGAGTGCTAAAATAGCAACAGAGGCGAGGTGTACCTCTTCTTCTTTTAAAGATATGCGTTACAGAATAGGGAGGAATGGAGTATGTCAACAGTGAGCGTCAAGCTGCGACCACTGGGTGATCGTGTGGTAGTCAAACCACTGGCTCGTGAGACCGTGACCAAAAGCGGTATTATGCTGCCCGATACCGCCAAAGAGAAGCCCCAGGAAGGCGAGATTGTGGCACTGGGACCGGGAAGGGTATTAGACAATGGCAAGCGAACCGCGCTGGAAGTCCAGGTTGGTCAGAAGGTGCTTTTTGCCAAATATGCCGGTACTGAGGTCAAAATCGAAAACGAAGAGTATTTAATTCTCCGCGAAAGTGACATTATGGGCATCGTGGAGTAAGCCCGTTCCTAAGTAAGAACCGTTTGTTTCTCGTTGACTCACATGAGTTAAGTACAAGTAGGAGTTTGTTTCGTGGCAAAACGTTTACAATTTGATGAGCAGGCACGCTATTCGCTGAAGCGAGGAATGGATGCGCTGTCTGATGCAGTCAAGGTTACGCTTGGGCCGAAGGGCCGCAATGTTGTGTTGGATAAGAAGTTTGGCGCTCCAACAATCACCAACGATGGCGTTACCATTGCGCGCGATATAGAGCTGCCTGATCCATTTGAGAACATGGGTGCGCAGTTGCTCAAAGAAGCGGCGACCAAAACCAATGATATTGCTGGCGATGGCACCACCACTGCGACCGTTCTGGCCCATGCGGTGGTCAATGAAGGCTTGAAAAACCTGGCGGCAGGCGCTAACCCGATGATTCTGCGGCGGGGTCTGGAGCTTGGCGTTGAGGCAGCCATTGCCGAGATCAAGTCGATGAGCAGGCCAATCGAGGGCCGAGAAGAGATTGCCCAGGTGGCAGCCATTTCCGCAGCAGATGCCGAGATCGGCGATATGATTGCCGAAGTGATGGAAAAGGTTGGCAAAGACGGTGTGATTACGGTCGAAGAGGGCCGGGGCATCGTGATGGAAAAAGAATATACCGAGGGTATGCAGTTTGATCGCGGCTTTATCTCTCTCTATATGACGACCAATCAGGAGCATACCGAGGCCGAGCTTTCCAATCCCTATATTCTGATTACTGACAAGAAGATCAGCGCCATCGCTGACATCCTGCCATTGCTTGAGCGTCTGCTTCAGAGCGGTCACAAAGAGATGGTGATTATCGCTGAGGACATTGATGGCGAGGCTCTGGCTACGCTGGTCGTCAACAAAATGCGTGGCGCATTCAATGTGCTGGGCGTCAAAGCTCCTGGCTTTGGGGATCGCCGCGAAGCCATGCTTGAAGATATTGCCGTCCTGACTGGCGCAACCGTCATCACCGAAAAGACCGGCTTGAAGCTGGAAAATGCTGATCTGACTGATCTGGGTCGTGCTCGTACGGTAGCGGCCACGAAAGATCTGACGACGATTGTTGAAGGGGCAGGTTCCCAGGATGCCATTCACGCTCGCATTCAGCAGATTCGTACTCTGATCGGTGAGACCACGAGCGATTACGACCGTGAGAAGTTGCAAGAGCGTCTGGCGAAACTCTCCGGCGGCGTGGGCGTGATCAAAGTTGGGGCCGCTACCGAAGTTGAGATGAAAGAGAAGAAGCACCGCGTAGAGGATGCGCTTTCCGCTACTCGCGCCGCCATTGAAGAGGGGATCGTCCCTGGTGGTGGTGCCGCGCTGGTTGCTGCCATTTCCGCACTCGACAAGGTACAGCTAGGCGGCGAAGAGGCGACAGGCGTGAACATTCTGCGTCGCGCCCTTGAAGAGCCATTGCGTCAGATCGCTATTAACGCTGGCTTTGATGGAGCCGTGACGGTCGCGGGTGTGCTCCGTCAGCCTCGCGGTCATGGCTTCAACGCTCTGACTGGCGAATATGTGGATATGTTCAAGGCGGGCATCATCGATCCCGTGAAGGTGACGCGCTCGGCCTTGCAAAACGCCGTCAGCATCGCGGGAATGGTCCTCTCCACCGACACGCTCATCACCGACGCTCCCGAAGAGCAGCCCGCAGCTCCTGCTGGCATGCCTGGCGGTATGGGTGGCATGGGTGGTATGGGCGGCATGATGTAGGCCGCGATCCTACAAAGTGCGTACATAAAACTGCAAAAAGCGTTCCTTTCGAGTGTGAAAGGGACGCTTTTTAGCTAACGCGATGAGCAAGTGGTTCGGTTCGGCCTGATGCTCCTGCCCCATGCGGCTGGTCATCCTTGTGGCAACGAGACCGTGTGGCGACGACATTCATGCCGTCCGCTTCAGCGCCTGAGGACGAGGCGAGGCGATAAATCGGACGCGATGAACCACGTCGCCACAGGATCTCGTCGCCGCGAGTCCTGCGGCAATCCCATGAGATTGTGAGCTAATTCATGGAAATTTTGTGCGCCAGTTCATAAATTACGCCGCCTCAAGCTGCTATCTTTGACGCGTACAGGAGATATTCTCCTTTGCATTGCTCTTCGTCATCTGTATAACGTTCGCTTTGTTTCAATGATTGATTTTAAAGTACGTTTGCGAAAGGGGAATGCTATGAAATCGCTTCGAAACTATGGATCACATCTGACAATCGCTACTCGTCGTCCTCGTTTTACGTCTGCGGTAATGCTCGGTGCTCTGCTGTTGCTTGCTATGGGATTGAGTGGCTGTGGTGAGAGTTTGTTGCCTACGGCTCATGCGGCCACAAATGCTCAAATCTCGACTGCTTCAACCGCGACCAGCATTCCGATTCGGGTCTTCTTCTCGAAGTTTCCTGAGTCGGTGGAGACAAATTTTGCTGCTGTCTATCCGGTTGATCGCGTCTCGCCCACCGTTGCTGTGGGAACGTTCGCGATCCAGCTTTTGATCGCCGGGCCTACGCTCTCCGAACAACATGATGGCCTCTTTACCGAACTCAATACGATGTTGAGCGGGCCATCAAACTGCTCTGCGCCCCTGCCGGTCGGAGGGCCAGACTTTACCTTGACGCTAAATAAGAAGGGGACGGTTGCGGAGCCAGGGACGGCAACGTTGAAATTCTGCCGCAGCATTAGCTCTCCTGGCGTTGGTGCGGATGCACGCGTGCAGGCGCAGATTAATGCAACCCTCAAACAGTTCTCTAGCATCAAAAAAGTGGTTATTCTCACCAAAGATGGACACTGCTTCGCCGATGCCAGTGGACAAGATCTCTGTCTGCGTTAGTCCATGAGGGCAAGCAGGGCAAGCGCGAGGCCCCCACCCTGTCCACCCGCCGCCCCTTGCCCCTACCACCTCCGGTCGAACGTGGCGGTTTCCGTTCGGATCTGGTTGTTCGGAGGGGCAGCGATGGGGGACGGTGGCTGTGTAGGGGCAAGGGGATGGGTTGGCGAGGGTGTGGGGCTCGCGCTTGCCCTGACTCGCCCGCGATAGGCTAGAGCTGGTTGGTGAGCCATTGCACTTCGTATTGCAGGGCTTGACGACGCAGCGATTCGCTGGCTCCGGGCACGGGCAGGGCCAGTTGTATCTGGTGGATCTCGTGGTCACGCGTGAGTAGATATCCTCGCCCTGGAATAGGCTCCATTGAGAGAGGGCGGCTAAAGAGGTCATGCTGTTGTTGCTCGTTCAGGAAAAGTCCTATTTTCGTTCCTATTTTGCCCATAATGTCGGGCGGAATATGGCGGGGGCTGGTCTCTGTCGATGAGAGCACAACGTACACGCCTAGAGAGCGGGCTTCCGCGATAGATAATATCAGTTTGCGCAGGGCAGCCGAGGCTACCGTACGCTCGACAAAACGATGGTAGCCGCTGATTATCAGGAGGAGCAGCGGCACAACTTCTCCATGTCTCCACAATTGAGGGAGCGTGTCGTCGTCCCAACGCATATCGGGATATTTTTCTCTGCGTTGCGTGGGGATACGCGAGAAAAGGTTGGTAAACTGCGTGATCTGCTCGTCGGTAGAGCCGTCTGTCCAGAGCGAATTACCATCGTTATCATGGAGATGCGGCAGAGCTTGAAAAATATCCAGATCGCGGCCAGGATCGATAACCGCACAGCGGAATTGGTGAGGGCGGTAACGCGTCGTCAGCCAGAATAAGATTGTTTGCAAGGCAGTAGCTTTGCCGCTATGCTGCGCCCCTGCAATAAGTAAGGGACCACCAGCTACTGTGCCTCCAGCACCATGAAGATCCACCAGGAGGGTATCGCGCTGCAGCGTGGCAGGCTTATCGATAAGGCCAAGTGGTATTTGCATTGACGGCCTCTGTTGATCTATCTTACTCCTGGCAAGAACTTCGTGAAAGCTGAGCGGAATCACTGAGCCGCGCCCATGCTGTGCTAGATCGGGGTGGTCGTCAGGTTGAAAGAGCACCAGCGGATCAGGAAGACGCAGAGGATCAGGCGTTGGCAGGGGATCGGGCCAGTAGTAGAGGCCATCGTTTCTTCCATTGTCCCGCGAATACATTGCCTTAATGCTCTCTATAATGGCATCGGCGACTTTTGTTGGTGAGTGTTGAGTTGGCACGGCAGGAAGTTGTGTACTTGATAGTGAAGCAGAGATACGCGCAACTTGAAACAGGTCGAGCTGGTTGTCGTTATGCAGCAGGTAACAGCGGCCCGGTATTGTGACAGGCAGGCGAGCGGCATCGACGCGTCGGAGCACTTCGCGGCTATCCTCATTTGAGGCGCAACGCAAACAGAGACGGTACTGCACATAATCGCGGATTTTGGCAGCGACCATCCCTTCGAAGCGTTGCGCGGAGAGTAGCAGATGCATTCCTATCGCACGGTCAGCGCGTGCAATGGTGAAAAGTTCGTCCAGCATCATCGCTACTTGCCCGGTCATCTCGGCAAATCCATCGATAATGATGAGCAGGCGTGGAGTCACCTTCCCCTCTTTCCAGCACAGCTCGCGCCGCGTCGCCTCGGCTCGCAACATCGTAATGAAACGTTGGAGCAGGACGGGCGAAGCTAGATTGGAAAGAAAGCCAATCGTGTGTGGCAGGGAGCGAAAAGGTTCGAGGGCCAGCCCGGCCTGATAGTCGATGAGCAGGAAATTGACCTCGGTAGGTCGGTAAGTAACGGCCAGGGCGGCGATGATCGTTTGCAAGAGTTCGCTTTTGCCAGAGCCGGTTTGACCGATTAATAGGCCATGAGGCCCATCTTTTGTGAAGTCGAGAAATTGCGTTTCATCGCCAATCTTGAGACCGATGGGGATGCGCATTAAGGGAGCGCCGGTGGGCGAACGGAAGGTAGGATCGTTCCAGCGAGCCATTGGAACATAGGTTGAAAGATCAAGCGGCGGCTCAAAGAGCGTGCGCAAATCAACCTGGGTGCGTATTTCCAGGCAGGTTGTTGTCAGAGAGCGTAAAGCCTGTAGGCGCAAGGCGAAATAGCGCAGTCCGTCGAACGGTACGATATCGATGTGATCGCAGATAACCGAGCTAGAGGGAGCGGGACTGAGCATACGGATACGTTCCTGCGTTACCTCTTGCGGCAACAACAATGAAGCAATCTCTCGCGATTCTGGCTGACCGCTGGAAGTTGCAGGCGAGAGGGAAGATGGCAGATCGAGATCAATCATTACTCCGGCGGTGGTGGGGATGTCCGCTTTGTCTCCGCAGACGCATAGTACGGAAACGTTTAAGGACGGGCCGTGATGCAGAGCCAGCGTCATCTCTGGACGTTTCAACGGCGTCGCGCTTAAGCGAGTTCGATTGTGCGTTGTGCCGTTGGTTTGCGCATAAGGCAAATCCAGGATCAGCGAAGGCAGGGCCACCGTTGGTTGATCTAGATCATCGATGCTATCGAAATGATCGACAATAATAACGAGTTGTGGCAATGTGGGTGATGCTTTAGCATGTCGGGTGTCATCGAGCAACAATGCGCGGCGAGCCAGCTCGCGTGAAATCAGGGGGAGCTGATGGACAATAGCTTCCGCGCCAATGGCGACAGCGTGAGCCGGACCTGCTTCTTTCGTGCTGGTGATCGGTTGCCCTGGCTCGTAGACGACGGTGTGAGGCAGGTACATTGCCCACTCCCATGCTGCCGCCTGCGCTTCGGGGGCCAGCACAATGATCCGCACATCCTCCGGTGAGTGATGGTAAACAATCTGACAGACGATAGCATAGGCCAGCGCCCGCGCCTGAGCCAAACTGTGCGCGGTCCCTGTGATTGCTATCGGTCCATGCTGCTTCAAAGATACGGTAATAGGTAGGATCATCGATGCGTATTGCACTACCAGCTCCTCAACTCTATCATGCATTCTGACAAGGGCCATCGGTGTATCGCTGGCAGGATTGCTACGATCAGCATCCAGCTTGAAGGTAGGAGAGCAATTTCCCATGCCAATGCGCACGCGGAGGAAGTCTGGATCGTCCGACTTACGCGCCCATAGATGGATATCCTGGTTAGTAAAGCTCCGTTGAATGAGGGGAATAATCGAGATTCCATCGTAGAGAGGAGAAGGTTCATCGGGTAAGACGAACGGCGGATCAAGCTCGATTCGTCCCTGGCGTTCCTGTTGCGCCAACGTTCGCAAACGGTGTTCTACTTCATACACCTGCTTGAGATAGGAAGCTTGCAGCCGTTTGAGACGACGGCGGGCGGGAATCCATTGATACAAAAACGTCGTGAGAGAGCTTAGCGCCATCAGTCCGCTGATGAAGAGCAATGCGACAAAGAACAACTTATTCGTATCGGGGATCAGGGAAAAGATAAAAGCGTAGCACGCCAATCCTAGCGTACCGAACAAGATAATGATGAGGATCAGAGGATTGGCTGCATTGGTGACGCCAGGTGGAGCTGGTAAGGTGACCGTTTCTCTGGGAATATCAGGCCAGATGCGGGCCTTACGCGTTATAATGGATTGTTGTTGATAAGCCAAGCGAACCCCTCTTCAACATATGCCTACTTCCACATCTTTCATCAACAAAAGGATAGCCAATCAAGAATAACCTTTTTCCTCAGATGGCTTCCGCTATAATATCAAATTACGTGCATTTGCGCAAGCTATTTATGACAAAATTCTGGGCCTCTCGGTTTTCCCTGGATGCTGCTCGGCATTGGGGGAGAGAGGACTCCCTTAGTAGCGACCTGATTACATCGCGTCCAATTCATTGCCCGTCCTTCCCGAAATCATTGCGGCTGCATTGCAGGACAGGCGCTAAAGCGGACGCGATGCAATCAGGTCGCTACGAAGAGCATCACTGTCCTCGTTGTTTGCCCTGTTACAAATTCTGGGCCTCTCGGTTTCCCCTGGCTCGGTGGTTTAAGCCAGCTCAATCCAATAGAGCTGCCATTCCTGACCAGTTAGTACCTCATCGACGAGCTGTAATTCGCCGCCGTCGGTGACGAGAACGCGTGCCTGTACGGGATCTTTGATGAGCTGCAACAGCTTGCCACCGTTCTTCTCAATCACGCGTACCGAGGCCGGGTTCTCGTCATCGATGGTCAGGGAGACGCCCGCGAGTTGGAGTTTGCGAGCCTCGTCCAGCAACAGGGCTAGCTGGCGGGTGGCGTATCCCTTGCCACGCTGCAATGGGCGAATGTTGTAGCCAATATGGCCAGAATATTTCTCATAGGGAGGCACCAGGTTCGGTCTGAAGCGAATCTCTCCAATGACCGTCTGCCCATCTTTGAGCAGCAGGTAGGTTTGTTGAGCTGGCATGCCAGGTGGAAGACCAATGCCCTCAGCTTCTTCCTCAAGTTCACGTACAAACTGGGCGAAGTCCTCGCGAGCCAGCTCGACGTTGTTATAGCCATATTCCTCACCTGCTTGCATAAATTCGTTGACCATGTCCAGGTAGGCGGGGCCGTACACGACGGCTGGTTTGACTAACTCAAGAGTCTCGTAAACGTTCATGCTGCTACACCTTTTTACTTACTAATAGCCAATAGAGCTGCCATCATCATGTGCCTCGCTGCCAACAATATACATGCCAGAAAGGAAGCTAATTGTCAATCCTTCAGGGGATACGCGTTGATGTTTTGTTTCATAAGTTTGATAAGATAACACTCATATATTTTGCAATAGACGACTCAATATGATATATTACGTATAACTAGTATGAGCATTCTGAGTCGTAAGAAGGCTCAGCAGGCTTGCTCGCTTTGGCTTGGTTTTGTTGTAGTAAAAAGCATAACCTGATCTCTACGAGAAATTACCTGATAGTGATAATGAGGAGAAGGCGGCAATGAAGATAG
>DASTZT010000025.1:0-12942 GCA_035764225.1 Ktedonobacteraceae bacterium | reverse complement strand
TGAAGCAGGTCACTATATGGGAGTCGAAAAGGAAGAGAGCCTGATCCGCGCAGGTATCCACAAGGAACTGGGCATAGAAAGATATTTGCTAAAGAAGCCCTACTTTGTGGTGTCGAGCAATTTTGCATTCGACGAGTTCTCCATTCGGCCTCATTACGCGCTGGCTCAATCCTTATTTACACATCTCCCACCGCAGCATATCGCAACTTGCTTCGAGAAGTTGCGGCAGTTTATCCGCGATGATGGAGCGTTTTACGCCACATTTTGGGAGACTGAGAGCGAGATTGCGAACCCATCAAAACCAAATGATCGCGGCTTCTTCGGCTACACCCGCCAACAAATGGAGAGCTTTGGCACCCAGAATGGCTGGGCCGCCGAATACATTGGGGACTGGAATCACCCACGAGGACAGAGAATCATGCGCTTTTGTCCAGCCATTGTGCCTGTCCATAGCACTCCTGTGGCTGTGCCATCGCTCGTTACCAGAGATCGAGTATGAACACAGTCTGATTACAGAAGTCTAGTAGAAATACGTTGCTCAACGCGTGGCTCATCACCACTGAGATTGCAGATGCATCTCCCCCTCGATCCACAGATGCTTGCACATCATTCTAGAAGCTGCGTATAATTTTTGTAGTGAATGATTAACTATCTGAAAAGTCGAAACAAAGGAGTTTCGGATCGGAGCTTGCTAACAAAACACAGGCCAATAATGCAGGTGTTCGATACAGCAAGCGTGATGTCCTCCTCTCCTGACATCTGTTGTGTTTATTGTGCAGGGAAGCGCAGTAAAGGATGCATAGCAAAAGGAGTGATTTGCGATGGCAACAGAACCACGCATCATCAAATTTTTTGAAACCACGCTCCGCGACGGAGAACAAACGCCCGGAGTTAACTACTTCCCCGAAGAGAAGCTGGCAATAGCGCAGGCCCTGGCGAATATGGGTTTTGATACCCTCGATTGTGGCTTCGCGATCTCTTCACCCAGTGAGTTCGAGTGTATTCGCCTGATTGCACAAAAGGTTCGGAATGCCGAAATCTGCTCTATCGCGCGCACACATCGTGCCGATATCGACCGGGCCTGGGAAGCGGTCAAGGATGCCGAGCGTCCTGTCATTCATCCATTCGTGAGCACCTCCCCGCTGCACCGCCAGGTTAAGCTGGGCAAGTCACGCGAGGAAGTGCTCGAAATGGCGCGTACAGCCGTCGCCCACGCTCGCACCTATACCGAGAACGTTGACTTCGCCCTCGAAGATTCGACCCGCACAGAGCACGATTTCATTCTGGAGGTCTGTGAAGCTGTTCTAAAAGAGGGTGTACGCTTCATCGCAATCTGCGACACCGTTGGTTTCGCACTCCCCTGGGAATTTGGCCAGTTGATCGCCGATGTCAAACAAGCCTTTCCGCAGGCCCGCATTTCCGCCCACTGCCATGACGATCTTGGCCTGGGCGTCGCCAATGCCTTGATGGGATTGCGCAACGGAGCTGAGCGCGTCGATACCAGCTTCAACGGGCTGGGCGAGCGAGCTGGCAACGCCGCCACCGAAGAGGTTGTGATGGCACTGCGTACCCGTTCTGCCGACCTCGGTATGGATGTCAAGGTTGATACCACCAAAATCATCGCGACCAGTAAGCTGATCGCAAAGCTATCGGGCATGCAACCCCAATGGACCAAAGCCATCACGGGAGCAAACGCCTTTGCTCACGGCGGCGGTATTCACCAGGATGGCGTCTTAAAAGATGCCCGCACCTACGAGATCATGACACCTGAATCCATCGGCCTAACGGCAGCGGATCGCCGCATGTATATGGGCAAGCTTTCCGGTCGCGCCGCCCTGGACGCGCAATTACAGGAGCTGGGCTACACCCTGGAGAAGGAACAGCTCAACAAAGCCTTCGAGATGGCCAAAATCCTGCTCGGCAAAAAGAAGGCTCTGGAGGAAATGGATCTGCGCTACGTCGCTGAGGCTGCGCTCAATACCACTACTGTGTAGCCACAAATTCTCTAGAGCACATACAAAACGGTGACAGCGTTTGCAACTGTTGATTGCAAACGCTGTCACCGTTTCACTTACGTCTGGTCTTGAAAGCATGGGCAGTAAGTCGCGCTTGTTGGCCTATGGGAGAAACTCTCGCAGGGGGAAGGTGCGTCGTGAGCGTGGGGGCACCAGGAAATTCTGCCGTCGCGTCGCGATCAGGAAACGCTCCAGACCGTTATCCTCCGAGTCAACAGTGCCGTTCGGACTCCCACCAAACCCTGCCTCGGCGATCTGGAAGTTCAAGGCCGCCTGATTTTTACGCATGGTGGTGAAGAAGTCGGCTGTCGGCACAAAGACGGTGAACTGCAGCTTTGCCTGATTGGAACCGTCAGGCACATCCATGTTATCAAAACCAGGGCCATCCATCCTGATATGAACCGGCGTGCCATCTTTGGCGCGCGAGGATATCTGCAGCGCCGACAGGTGCCCCATGCGTGGGATGCGCCCGCTACCATCCGGCTGGGGATCGTTGGCCGTGTTGGGGTCTTTCGCCGTCTGAATGGCTTCGGTTGTTCCCTGCGATTTATAGTGCAGGAACACGCTGGCATCATTAGCCAGGACCGCTGGTCCGCCACCGTTGTTGAACTGGTCGGCGTTGCCCAGGCTCGGAATCGGGTCGGAGCGGAACATGTATTGCACCCGCTCGGTAAAAGGCTCAGCGTCACTATAGAACTGCGGCAGATCTTCAATCACATGCGAAAGGTGTTGAATCGCTCCGTTGAAGAAGTAATTGCCGGAAGTAGTATTGGTGAAGACAGCGGAACTATTGCCCTGGAACGTACAAATTGAAGCTGGACCACTGCCGTTCACCTGCTGGTCCAGGAAACCCATCCACATTGGCGAGTCCGGGTTGACCCTGCTCGCAAAAGAGAGATGATTTGCGTCGGCAACTTTGCGCGGCATGCCGACCTGAGTAAACTGCACACGCGTCGATGTAAATCTAAACAGGCCGTTAAAAGCTGGCGAAGGAAGCGAGAAGCCATTCAGACTGTTGCTCCCCTGAAGCCAGGCAACTACATCGTTGAGATTAGTTAAAGAATCGCTGCGCAACGTCACCAGCACATCATTGTTCTCAATCTTGACTGGCACATTGAAGGTCTGCTTGCTGATGCCGGGATTGCTCGACGATACGTCGGTCGGACTGGGGACGGCCTCTTCCAGGGCAAAGCGCGAGTTGTTCGAGAGCAGGCGCGGCATGTTGGAACTTACCAGGCTGCTGGGCAGACGATTGAAATAAGGCAAACCATAGGAAACAATGGTAAAGACACCGCTGGGACTGAAAGGATAGACCGACTCAATACGCTCCAGCGCATCGTGCCAGGTCTGGGAATCCGTGAGCGAGGGGAAGCGGGTGAGTTGCATCGTTAGAAACAGGGTGAAGATTGGCCCGAATTGCACCAGCACATTGCCACCTCCATCGTTGAGCGTTTTAGCCGGTGCAATGAACGCGCCAAGATCAAACTGAATTTCAGGCAAATTTGCCAGCGGCGCTGCCTGTGCCACACGCATTGGCTTCCAGGTCAGCCCTTCTAGCATACCCAGCGTCGAGGCTGAGATCAGGCCAGCTTTCAATAACTGCCGACGGTTCAGGCGTTGGAACTTGGATTCCATAAGGGGGTTTCCTTTCTCAATTCTCAATCAGTTTTTGTCGCAGTAGTAGCAAGGACAACACAAGTAAAGGCAAGAACGGTCATTGCCAGAGTCGATCACCTCCTTTCAAGACAGCTCAAGGCTATTCTCTCTGTGCCTTTTTGTCTCAATATACACCTGTATGACTAGACATAAAGTCATAAAGTAAACTATACCAGTTACAGCATCAGAAGGCTCTTCCCAAAGAGGTTTTCTGGAAAGAAGATGCTTCAGCGAGAAACAGGTAAATAAAATGATACCGTACAGGTACGATGTTTAGTCAAGTACCAATCCAGTTACATGGAAAAACGAAGAAACATGCAATGGCACGTTGCGATAGTTGTTGCTATGTCTATCTTAACAGCTATCGAGGTAGAGAGAATGCTGCATGTTATAAAGCGAATATAAGCTAAAAATATGAAAAAGTCAAGTATAAACGGCATTAAGATTTTAGCGTGCTAAATTCTGGCACCCAATCCCTTCTGTGCGGTGTGATATGATATAAGAAACTTATCTCAGAGGGATATTGGTCGTATATATTCCTCTCGCAGTACCATGCTTGCCAGTTTTAGCCGCGTGCAGGCGTCTGATTTACTTATGCAACACGGAGATACCACTATGCCGAAGACCATGTTTGAGAAAATCTGGGATGCTCATGTCGTTCGAGACGTGCCCGGAGAGTCAACTGTCCTTTATATTGATCGTCATCTTATCCATGAGGCCACTTCCCCACAGGCATTTTCGGGTTTGCAAACGGCAGGTCGTAAAGTGCGCCGCCCCGATGCCAATGTAGCGGTGCTCGATCACAATGTTCCGACCGTCAACGGCAGACGTATGCTCGATGTGGTAGACCAGGAGAGCACGCTCTGCATCACGACGATGGAGCAGAACGCCCGCGATTTTGGCCTGACCCTTTTCGACATGAAGGACATGCGTCAGGGAATTGTGCATATTATCGGGCCAGAGCTTGGCCTGACGCTGCCTGGGATGACGCTGGTGTGTGGTGACTCGCATACATCTACGCATGGCGCACTGGGCGTCTTCGCTATAGGCATCGGCACCAGCGAGGTTGAGCATGTGCTGGCAACGCAGTGCCTCTTGCAGAAGAAGCCGAAAACGATGAACATCCGCATTGAGGGCACCCTCGCTCCCGGCGTGACCGCCAAAGACCTCGCTCTGGCAGTGATTGGCAAATTTGGCACGGGTGTTGGCACCGGTCATGTGATCGAGTTTAGCGGCTCGACCGTGCGCAGCCTCTCAATGGAAGGACGCATGACCCTCTGCAATCTGGCGATTGAGGCAGGGGCGCGCGCTGGCATGGTCGCTCCCGACGACACGACCTTTGCCTATATCAAAGGCCGCCCTTTTGCTCCCCAGGGAGAACTTTTTGACCAGGCCGTGGCTGCCTGGCGACAACTTGCCAGCGATCCCGACGCGCAATTCGATGCCGTC
Organism: Ktedonobacteraceae bacterium; assembly: GCA_035764225.1. Classification (GTDB taxonomy): domain Bacteria; phylum Chloroflexota; class Ktedonobacteria; order Ktedonobacterales; family Ktedonobacteraceae; genus DASRHT01. Next base: position 7,822 of record DASTZT010000025.1, on the reverse strand, counting down.
TACGAATTCAATGCCAACGATCTCGGCCCCCAGGTGACATGGGGCGTCAATCCCGGCATGGTTATTGATGTCTCTGGCGCTGTCCCCGATCCCGCCGCTCAAGCAGATCCACTGAAGCAGCAGAGTTACGAGCGAGCACTAAAGTATATGGGGCTGAGCGCCGGACAAAAGATTACTGATATCAAACTCGATACCGTCTTTATCGGCTCCTGCACCAATTCGCGCCTGGAAGATCTACGCATGGCCGCTCAATATGTCAAAGGGAAGCATGTTGCCCCCGGCGTGCGTGCAATGGTTGTACCCGGCTCGATGCAGGTACGGCGCATGGCGGAAGAAGAAGGGATCGCCGATATTTTCCGCGAAGCTGGCTTTGACTGGCGCGAGGCGGGCTGTAGCATGTGCATCGCGATGAACGGAGATCGCCTTACCGATGGCGAACGTTGCGCCTCGACCAGCAACCGCAACTTTGAGGGACGCCAGGGACGCGGCGGGCGCACGCATCTTGTCAGTCCCGCGATGGCTGCCGCTGCCGCGATTGCTGGACATTTCGTAGATATTCGCCACTGGTAGAGAAGGAGAGCGTGCCGCTATGGAATCATTTACCACTCACACAGGTCTGGCATTACCGCTGGACCGCACCAACGTCAACACCGATGAAATTACTCCTGCGCGCTTTTTAAAAACCATCAGGCGCACAGGCTTTGCCAGGGCACTCTTTGCCAACTGGCGCTTTGTCGGCGATAGCGATACACTCGATCCCGATTTCGAACTAAACCAGCCGCGCTACCAGGGAGCGAGTATTCTGGTGGCGGGAGATAACTTCGGCTGCGGCTCATCCCGCGAGCACGCGCCCTGGGCCATCCGCGAATACGGCTTTCGCTGCCTCATCGCCCCAAGTTTCGCGGATATCTTCTATAATAACTGCTTCAATAACAGCATCTTACCCATCACCTTCGACGAGCAAACCGTCCAGCAACTGATGCAAGAAATCAAGGCCACCGAAGGCTATACCCTGAACGTTGACCTTGCAGCCCAGACGGTGACGACTCCAAGCGGACGCGTGTTGCACTTCGAGATCGATCCCTTCAAAAAAGAAGCCTTGCTGCAAGGTCTGGATAATATTGGCTGGACGCTCTCGCACGATAGCGAAATTACCGCCTACGAAAATCGCCGCAAGCAAGAAGCGCCCTGGCTGTTCAAAGTAGTTTCAATCCCTTCAAGCGGGTCAAGCTAGCTACTAGCTCTCGGCTCCCTTGAGGAGAGATATAACATCAAATCTGAAGATGTCAAGGAGAAATGCAAGAAGGAGCGCATCGTGACAACCCAACAGATAGACTCTAGCATGGCTGCCTACCAGATCCTCGACGTTGAGGGCAATCTGGTCGGAGAGATGCCCGACATCAGTTCTGAACGCCTGCTTCAGCTTTACCGAGCGATGCAACTGGGCCGCTCTTTTTCCAATAAAATCATCGCGCTACAACGGCAGGGGCGAGCAACGACCTTTGGCTCCCTCGTGGGCCAGGAGGCCACCGCCGTCGGCCTGGCAGCGCCTATGCAGCCCCAGGACTGGTTGGCAAGCTCGTATCGCGAAATTGCTTCCTTGATTGTCAGAGGCATGCCCCTCCCAACATTGATCTACTCCTTCCGAGGCCTCACTCCTCCCTATCCCCCTGACGTGCGCTGTCTACCGATCCAGATTGTGATCGGAACGCAGATGTTGCATGCGGTCGGGCTGGCAATGGCGGCCAGGATCGCGGGCGATCCCGTAGTGGCTGTGGGCGTCTGTGGCGACGGCGCGACATCAGAAGGCGATTTTAACGAGGCGCTCAATTTCGCGGGCGTTTATCAGGCTCCGGCGGTGCTCGTGGTGCAAAACAATGGCTGGGCCATCAGCGTGCCGCGCAAAAAGCAGTCTGCCGCCCCGTCGTTTGCCTCGCGTGGCGCAGGCTTTGGCGTTCCATCAGTGCTGGTCGATGGCAACGACATCCTTGCCGTCTACGAAGTGATGCAGCAAGCGTTAGCACGAGCCAGGTCCGGCGAAGGCCCGACTCTGGTCGAGACCCTGACCTACCGCATCGGAGCGCACACCACCGCTGACGATCCGACCCGTTATCGCGATCCGGTCGAGGTCGAGTCCTGGAAGGCACGCGATCCCATCGCCCGCTTCAAACGCTTCCTGATGAAACGCAATCTGCTCAGCGAGGAACAGGATCAACGCCAGCTCGAAGAGCTTGAAGAAGAGATCAATCATGCCGTCACCGAAGCTGAGGCCATGCCGCCGCCAATGCCCGATGGCTTCTTCGACCATACCTTCGCCAGCCTCACCCCGCGTCTCGCCCAACAGCGCGAGGATCTGCTACGCTATACAGAATCATAGCAACCATATTTGACAAGGTGGTAATAACACTATGCAAATGACGATGATAGAGGCGCTCAACCAGGGACTCGCGCTTGAGCTGGAACGAGATCAGCGCGTGGTGCTGCTGGGAGAAGATATCGGCATGAACGGCGGCGTGTTCCGCGTGACCGAACACTTGCAGCAACGCTTTGGGGAGCAGCGCGTATTTGATACGCCCCTGGCCGAATCCGGCATCATTGGCACATCCGTTGGCATGGCTGTTTATGGCTTGCGACCGGTGGCCGAGATTCAATTCGCGGGCTTCCTTTATGTCAGCATGAACCAGTTAGTGACGCAGGCGGCCCGGATGCGCTTCCGCAGTGGCGGCGTTTATACCTGCCCGATGGTGGTACGCGCTCCCTATGGCGGTGGGGTACGCACGCCAGAACTGCACTCGGACAGCCTGGAAGGCGTTTTTTTGCAGACGCCAGGGCTAAAGGTGGTCATTCCCTCCAATCCCTACGACGCGAAAGGACTGCTCGCCTCAGCCATTGCCGATCCCGACCCCGTGCTCTTCCTGGAAAATATCAAACTCTACCGCTCCTTCCGACAGGAGACGCCAGAGGAGCACTATATGATCCCGCTAGGCCAGGCCAATACGGTGCAAGAGGGCAACGATGTGAGCATTATTGCTTACGGCGCAATGGTTCCGGTGGCAATGGCAGCAGCCAAACAGGCTCAGCAAGAGTTGGGAACAAGCGTTGAGGTGATTGATTTGCGCACCGTCTGGCCGCTTGACGAAGAGACGATTGTAGCCTCGGTCGAGAAAACGGGCCGGGCCATTATTGTCCACGAAGCGCCTAAAGCTGGCGGCGTCGGCTCTGAGGTGACATCGATCATCAACGAAAAGTGTCTCTACTCGCTGCTGAAGCCGGTCGAGCGGGTAACGGGCTATGATACGCCGTTCCCATCCCCTGGTCAGGAAGATTATTACCTGCCGACACCTGCCAAAGTGCTTGACGCGATCAAACGCGTCTTGGAGGCATAAAGGCAGAGGCCATAAAAATATGCTGGAGATTGCTCTATGTACGAATTTAAACTGCCTGATCTTGCCGAAGGGTTGCACGAGGCCGAGATACGTCGCTGGTTAATCAAGCCTGGCGATACCGTCAAGCTCGATCAGCCGATGGCAGAGGTAGAAACAGACAAGGCAGTTGTCGAAATTCCCTCTCCTGTGGCTGCGCGCGTGACTGCTATTCGCGTGCCAGAGGGCAAGGTGGCACAGGTAGGCGAAGTGCTGGTTGTCTTCGATGCTCCCTCCAACGCCTCCACGCGCACAACGGATAAAGCGCAAGCCCAAACACGTCAGGCGGAGGCACACTCTCAGACAGCAGCATCCTTACAGGGAGCCAGCAAGGCGCGTGTGCTGGCAGCTCCTGCCGTGCGCAAACGCGCTTTCGAGTTGGGAATCGATCTGGAACAGGTGACGCCCTCGCAAGCAAACGGGCGCGTCACGATGGAAGACGTGCTGGCCTACGCTGAACATGCCAGGACCGCTCCAACAACGACCGTCACTCCTGCTACCCCTGCGACGGCTCAGGCGAACGGAACCACAAAAGTTGCGCACACACCCACCAAAGTAAGCACACCCACAACCACCGAAGCCGCAGAGGAGCGTAAGCCGTTAGTGGGCCTGCGCCGCAGCATCGCCGAGCATATGGAACGCTCGTGGCGCATCGTACCCCATGCCAGCGCCTTCGATGAACTCGATGGCTCCGCACTGATCGCCCTCCGTCAAGCCCTCAAGCCAGTGGCGGAACAGCGCGGCGTGCGCTTGACCTATATGCCACTGCTGGTCAAGTTGCTGCTGCCTGTGCTCAAAGAGTTCCCAATTTTCAATGCCAGCCTGGACGAAGAGCGGCGCGAGATCGTCTATAAGCACGTTTATCATATCGGCATTGCCACCGATACGCCCGAAGGCTTGCTTGTTCCAGTTTTGCGCAACGCCGACCAGCTTTCGGTGATGCAGATAGCGCAAGAGCTTGAGCGCCTGATTGAGGGAGCGCAGAAACGTTCGCTGGCGATGAAAGAGGTATCGGGCAGCACCTTCACGCTCAATAACGTCGGCAGTTTTGGCGGCGGTGGTGGCATCCCGATCATCAACTATCCCGAAGTGGCGATTCTGGCGGTTGGACGCTTGCAGGAGAAAGTCATTGCCCACAACGGCGCAATCAGCACGCGTATGGCGATGCCACTCACGATGTCGTTCGATCATCGCCTGATTGACGGTGCTCTTGCCAGCCGCTTTATGGCTCGCCTTAAAGAGCTGGTCGAGAATCCAGCCCAATTGATGCTGGATATGCTATAGGCAAGCAACAATTATTCAGCCCATGCTTGATATAAACCAGAAAGAGGCAGAGAGATGGTCGTCGGCGATGTTACCACAGCGGTAGATATTCTGATCCTGGGCGCGGGACCAGGAGGCTATGTATCAGCCATCCGAGCGGCGCAGCAGGGGCGACACGTTACCCTGATTGAACCCGGTCCGGCAGGTGGAACCTGTCTCAACCGGGGATGCATTCCGCTCAAAGCCCTGATCTCCTCAACAGAACGCTATCAGCAGACGCGCCAGGAGGAACTGGCCGCAATGGGCATTGAAGCTGCCTCTGTCACCTTTGATTGGCTAAAGATGCAGGCGTGGAAGCAGAGCGTGGTGGAGCGCCTCTCCGACGGTGTGCGCCGCCTGATCGCTGGCAACCGCATCGAACTGGTTAAGGGGACGGGCTGGTTTATGAACGAGCAAGAGATCCGCGTCGAGGGCGAACACGGCTCCCATCGCTTCAAATTCGAGCACTGCATCATCGCCACCGGAGGACAACCCGCACCTATTGAGCAGCTTTCCTACGATGGCAAGCAAGTGCTGACGCCTGAACAGGCCCTGATGCTGCCCGAATTGCCAGAGTCTCTCAGCATCTCCGGCAACGACTATATCGCCCTGGAGCTGGCAACCATCTTCGCGCGGCTTGGCGTCAAGGTCAAGCTCTGCTCTCCGGGCGAACAAATCCTGCCGGGGATCGATCCGGCAGCTTTGCGCCTCGTGCAGGCAGGGTTGCGCAAGCTGGGCATCCAGGTCAGCACAAAGGTACAGCCCAGCGCCATCAGCGAACGCCCGCTCATCATCTCCAACGGCGTGCGCCCCAACACCGCCGGACTGCATCTCGACGCGGCAGGCGTGAAGTTAAACGAGCAAGGCGGGATCGCCGTTAACAGCATGCAACAAAGCAATGTGCCACATATCTACGCCGTGGGCGATTGTACGGGCGGACAGGCGCTGGCAGGTGTAGCGATCAAGCAGGGCAAAGTCGCCGCCGATGTAATCGCGGGCCAGCGCGTTCAGTTCGCCCCTCTGGTCACACCCCTGATCGTGCATACCACACCGGAGCTAGCAACCGTTGGCTATTCAGCACAGGAGGCCGCCGACATGGGCTATACCGTCACCAGCGGACGCTTCCCCCTGGCTGCCAATGGTCGCGCGCTCACGCTCGGCAGCGATAACGGCGTGGCGCTGGTGGTGGCAAACGCCGACGATGAAGTGTTGCTTGGTGCCACGCTCGTAGGTCCACGCGCCGGAGATCTCATCGGTCAAGCCGCGCTGGCTATCGAGATGGGCGCAACCCTGACCGATCTGACCGAAATCCTCTACGCCCATCCCGGCCTGAGCGAGCTGCTCCAGGAAAGCGCCGAAAATGCGCTGGGGCGAGCAATCCATATTTTGGGGAAGTGAAGGCGGGAGTGCAGAGGGCAATCAGCCTTCCACCAGAGTGGAGTTCATCGCAGTCTAGCGAATTGTCCCCGAAAGCTTCTCTCTGCTCGAACGTTCGTACCGACTCGCTTTAGCGCGTCCAATTTATTGAGCGTCCTCCCCCTCAAACGAAACGAGAAATCAACATCCCCCAGCACCCCTCTCTCCCCGACAGAAAAGCGGTTCGAATATCACCCCGCAAGGGCACGCCCCTACGACCGGGATGGTCGGGGAGAGAGCAACACAGAAAGTCAAATAGAAAGGACGGGCAATAAATTGGACGTGGTAAACCAGGTCGGTACGAACGTGAGAGCGTTTTATCATAGTTGCGGAAAGAGGCGAGATAGTGCCGCGTTTCGTGCTCTGTTAAAGGACCGCTTGGAGCCAGAACTGCAAAGCCCCTCTTGACATATTATACATACATGTGGTATGTATATATCGGCAAGGAAAAGATGGCATGAGACGAACAAAAGAAGCTGCTGCCACAACGCGAGAACAATTGTTACAGGCAGCGCTAGAGATTTTCCGTACAAAAGGATATACACTAACTACCCTGGACGACATTGCTCGCCAGGCGGGAACAACACGCGGCGCGATTCAATGGCATTTTGGCAATAAAGCCGAGCTGTTTAATACTTTGCAACGCGAGTGTTATGAGCGAATAGCCCATAAATTTGGGGAGATCTACGCTTCAAACGGCACGCCTTTGCAAATCCTACGCCGTATGCTGGTCCGCTGGCTTGGCTATGCTGAGGAAGATACAAACTTCCGCGCCATTCTGGAATTGACGTTTTTGAAGACAGAGGTAGGGCCAGAATTGCAGGGAGGTCTGCAAGAGAAGATCCAGGGCAATCAACAAGCGCAACAAGGCTTCGAGGGTTTGATTCGACAAGGAATCGCTTCAGGAGAGATCCGGTCCGATGTGAACCCGGCAGTAGCGGCAAGATCCGCTATGGGACTGATTCACGGCATTACTAATCTGTGGCTACTCAATCCTGAAGCCTTCTCGCTCAAAGACTCTGCCGAAGAGACTATCGATCTTTTCTTGCAAGGCATTGTTTGTCAATAACCCATCTTTTTTTTGCCCTTTTTACATACATACGGAATGTATGTTGAAAATTGAAACATGTATTTGACCAGAAGTAAAGGAGTTGCGATCATGAATATGGTCGAAGCTACGGGACTACGCAAAAGCTTCTCCGTTCCCCGCACACGCAAGAAAGTCGTAGCGGTTGACGGCATCAATCTCCAGGTTGAAAAAGGTGAGATTTGCGGTTTTCTCGGTCCCAATGGCGCAGGCAAGACGACGACGCTACGCATGCTTGCCACCTTATTGCCGCCTGATGAAGGGCAGGCCATCGTCGCTGGGCATGACTTGCTACGTGAGCCGAAGCAGGTGCGCCAGCATATCGGCTACGTCAGCCAGATTGGTGGTGTCAATCAAGGGGCTACCGGACGCGAAAATCTTACGTTGCAAGCTCAATTATATGGCCTGAGCGGAGATACGGCCAGGAAACGTACTGCTGAGCTTATCAGCGATCTGGAGATGGCTACCTTTGCGGACCGCATGAGCCGGACCTATTCCGGTGGCCAGCGTCGTCGCCTTGACCTAGCGCTTGGTCTGGTCCACCAACCAGCCTTGCTATTGCTGGACGAACCCACGCTTGGGCTAGATCCGCAGA
>DASTZT010000024.1:0-3286 GCA_035764225.1 Ktedonobacteraceae bacterium | reverse complement strand
ACGCTTTCTTTTCGTGTTGTTCTCTCTCAAGAGTGCCAGGGAAGAGAACCGAGACATTCCTGATGAAAGGAGTGCTTTTTCCAATGCTGTACACCCTGAACTCACTGCAAGACGCGCAACAACTCTATCGTTGGTTTGAAGAGATGAGGGAGACGCAGCCAGTCTGGCGAGATGAACAGAGCGGATGCTGGCATGTGTTTCGATACCAGGATGTGTATCGTGTGACCACCGAATTTAGCACGTTTAGCTCTGAGGTGAGGCGGTTCCCTGAGCCGCACACAGAGAACGGCAGAACGCGCATGGGGCGAAGTTTGATTGTGATGGACCCTCCGCAGCATCGAAAGTACCGCGATCTGGTTGCGCCGGCCTTCACGCCACGCGCTCTGGCTCGGCTCTCCGGGCGTATCGCCACCATCACGCAGGAACTGCTGGACGACGTGAAACCCAAAGGGCATATGGATGTCGCAACGGACCTGGCGTATCCGCTCCCCACGATAGTGATTGCGGAGTTGCTGGGAGTACCGACCTCAGATCGCCCGATGTTTCGGCGCTGGGCCGATGAATTGTTGTCACAACAATTGAGTGACGCAGAGTTGCTCGATGAGCGGACACAGAGGGCACGCCTGTCTACCAATTTCCAGGAGATGCTCGACTATTTCCAAACCATGCTTGAAGAGCGGAAACGCCACCCACAAGCAGACCTGATGAGTGATTTGCTGACCGCAGAAGTGGATGGCGAGCGCTTGAGTATGGATGATACCATCAGTTTCTGCATCCTGCTCTTGATTGCGGGCCATATCACCACGACCAACCTGTTAACGCAGGCAATTCGCTGTTTTGATGAACACCCTGATGTAATCGAGGAGTTGCGCAGGCAGCCGGAACTGATGCCAGGGGCAATTGAAGAGGTCTTGCGATACGCCTCGCCCGTCTGGCGATTAATCCGCGCCGCAAAGACCGACGTGACACTGCACGACGTCACCATTCCGGCGGGCACGCTGATCTTTGCCTGGGTTGCCTCGGCGAACCGCGATGGAGAGCAGTTCTCCCAGCCAGAAGAGTTTACCATCAGACGCAGCCCAAACAAGCACGTAGCCTTTGGGCACGGGATTCATTTCTGCGTGGGTGCTCCGCTGTCGCGCTTAGAAGCCTCTATCGCGCTCCCTATGGCGCTGGAGCAATTACAAGGCTTACGGCGAGCGCCAGGCCAACCAGGCGAGCTATTTGCAGGGCGGCTCCTGTTCGGATTTAAACACCTTCCCGTCGTTTTCACGCCGCGGGAGGCAGCGCCCAAAACACCTACTCATCACTCCTTCCAAACAAGCGAGAGAACCCACGCGAATAATCTGTGAGGGTGAGTGCACATTATCAGGCGCTGCCTCTCGCTCTCTTAATGAGGTATTCCTTCTCCGGCAATGTGCTGGGGCGCTGAGCCACTACTCTGTGCTGGCGGAAGGAGCAACCGCACGTAGAACGTGGACCCTTCGCCAGGCACCCCGGTACTCTCGAGCCTGACAGAACCACCCATCGCCTCAGCAAATACACGGCACAAGTAGAGACCCAGGCCCGTGCCACGAGTCGTGCTAGCAATATCGCGGGGCAAGCGGACAAACCGACGAAACAGCAGGTCTTTTTGCTCTGGAGGAATGCCCAGCCCCTGGTCCTGGACTTTGATTTCCACCATGCGTTGTCCGCTTCTGCTGCTCAAACGCCCAGTTTGCTCAGCAACAAGGGACGCTCTGACCGTCACCGGAGTATTCGACGGAGAGTATTTGATCGCGTTCGAGATCAAATTTGTCAGGATTTGTTGTACCCGCACTGACTCGCCCCACACCACCAGGGAATCTGGCACTTGAAGCGCAACGATTCGTGATCTGGGGTCTGCCTCTCCAGGGTCAATCAGGGTCAAAGCTGCCTGGGCGGCTGTCGCCAGATGCACCACTTCAGGGGTGAAATCACTCGCTTCCTGGTCAATGCGGCGGGTATCCAGAATACTTTGCACTAAATTGATGAGTGTCTTAGATTGCCGGCTCGCGCGACCAAGCATATCTATTTGTTTGTCCGCAGCCACCCTGACTTGTGGCATAGTCAGCATTTCTAGATACCCGGCCATTGTCATCAAAGGGGTGCGAAGCTCGTGATTGACACTGGTAATAAACTGATCTTTTAACTCATCTAGCTGCCTGGCCTGCTCGGTAGCAATCCGAGCGTCAACGAGATCGCGCATAGTCAGCAATTGCCGGACGATAATAAGCAGCACCACCAACAGGGTGAGCACAGCAACTGGAAAGCTGGCTTCTCCGCGCGTTGGCTGGGCGTTGAGAAAGATGATGAGTCCAAATAACACCAGAACGGGAGTCGCCAGCAACAAGAACTGACCTGCCAGTTGTGAGGGTTGGAGAAAACGAAGGCGAGGCGTCAGCTTCTCAACCCAATTCCAGGTGGCTCCAGGCTCGTATCCTTCGATCAAGAGCGAGAGCGGAGCCAGACTCAACGCAAATGCGCCGATAATCCAGAACGGGTCAACAAATGGGGTACCGACTGAGTATGTCGCCCCATTGCTCGTACCTGGCAAGGTGAGATAGTTAAAGCCGGAATCAGCATAGATAAAGCACAGCATACCAACAGTGAGCCAGAAGATAGGAGGGCGATACCCTCGTGGCACGCCTCGTACAAGCAAGACGATAAGGACCAGCAATACTGTCAGATCAGCCACCGGGTAGCCGATGAACACATAGTCTACCGCCGTTCCGCTGGCAATACGGGGCGCAATCAGAAAGACAAGACCCAGGCCAACAAGCGCGCAAATCGCAATACAGACATCCACAATGACCCGGACTTGCTTCGCTGCTGTACTCTGAATTGCGGGAAACAAGATTGCCCCTAGCGCGACCAGAGGATAAAAAGGTAAGAAAAACGCATCGGCAACTGAGGTTGAAGGAGCAGCCGCTTGAGAAGAATCCTGTGAGACAACGATCACTGCCGCAACGAGATAACTCGCCTCAGCAAGAGCAATCACGCGCCAGGCCCAGCGTGTGCGGGGAGACGGTGATCGGAAGCTGAGCCAGAAGCTGCACAACAAAGCCAGAAGCAGGCTGGCAAAAAGATAAAGACCACTAATAGTTCCTCGTATATCCGACGGGGCGCTTGCCATCAAGAGCGCCGCCAGCAGACCCAGCGCCAGCATGACTCCTGGAAGCAGCCAGAAACGACCACCACGAAACACAGAAAGGCTCGACACCTGGGGCGAGTTTCCACCCTTCAGAGCAGGTGTATCATCCAATTG
>DASTZT010000023.1:0-3329 GCA_035764225.1 Ktedonobacteraceae bacterium | reverse complement strand
ACTCTGGGTACAGATCGATGATCTGGTTCAACAGTGGCTAAACAAAGCAAATTTAAAGAAAGAGAGCAATGTTATGCATTGGGGAATAGTACATGGCTTCTGGCTCCTGCCTTCGTTATTCTGGCTGGTCGTCATGGCGCTCCTCATCTGGGGCGCGATCCGCTGGTTCAACAGGAGCAGCCGGTTACACGCATACTATCCTGGCACATCACATCCTGGTACGCCGCCAACCCGGCTTTCGGCGTTAGAGATACTGCGTCAACGTTACGCACGCGGCGAGATCGACGAAATCACCTTCAACCAGATGCGTGAACGCCTACAAGGGAGCGACGGACCAAAGTACGAATAAGCTGTTATAACTTTCTAACCATTAGGAACGCCACCAGAAGATTCTGATATATCTCCTGGTGGCGCTTTATGTAAAGCTTTATTCGGTACATGGCTTTTCTGACATTAAGAACCTTCTAAGGCCGAGTGAGGCCCGATATGCAGGATTGCTGATTGCTCTGCTTTGTGCCATACTGAGGCCGGGATAGAGCCGACTGATCACTTATATTCAGCCAGTAGGTCGATATTTATTGCCATGCATGAAGCAAAAGGTACCTTCATATTGTTTATCGATCATTTTCATCGCCTCGTTGCAGGCGAACGAGAGAGATACCCGATTGATGCTGCCGGGCTGTTGAAACCTGCTCTGGCTCGTGATAGGATACAACTGATAGGCGCTTGCACTTTGGAACAGTATCGTCAGTGTATTGAGTGTGATGCTGCTATAAATCGACGCTGTCAGGAAGTTTGTTTGCCCACACTTAACGCCATAAATGTAAATAGATGAAAACTTCTACCATGCGTTAATCCTTTCATTTTTATCTAACAAACCTGATGTGCAAGTTTCTTCGTGCTGCATGGTTGGTCACTAAGAAACCTGGAAAGACTCCTGTGGTCAGGAGTCTCTGTGACGAGGAGGCCCTGTGGCGACGGCATTGATGACTTCCGGTTTACCGCCCCACACCCCACCCGGCGCTAAAGCGGACGCGGTGAACCACGTCGCCACATGGGGATGAGCAGCCACATGGGGCAGGAGCAGCAGGCCGTCCAGAGCACCTGGCATACCGCGTTAACAAAATTATAGAAATAAAGAAAGAGGAGCAATTCCGTGAGCAAATTCCAAAAAGCATCTCTAAATGACGTTCAGGAGCAGCAAACAGTCAGTCTTAGCGATGAATTTTTGCAAGCACTGGTGCAAGAACTCGATCATGAAGATATCATAGGGATAACGTTAGGTGGCAGCTATGCGCGGGGAGCTGCGACTCGCTATAGCGATGTTGATCTGGCCTGTTTCTGGCGCGAAGGGCTGAGGCCACCACCCAAGCGTTTCATGTACCGAGAGGGCAAGCTAATTAGCATCAAAATGACCTCGGTGACCGAGATCCGCGAGATGCTGAAGCGACCGCAGGCGGCCATTTTCTTCGCCAGTGGCAAACATCAGGTTTTGTTGGACAAAGATGGCTCGGTGACGCGTTTATTGGCGGAGATTGAGGCCTTTCGCTGGGAGGCTCTCCAGACGGCGGCGAATGCGAATATCAGCATATGGATGATGCTCCTGGCTGAGCATGTCCAGAAGATGTTGAACCTGTTTCAACAGGAGAATGCTGCGGGGCTGGCTTTTGTGATGAGCAAGCTGATCGCAGAATTGACGGTGCTCACAGCCGAATATTACGGAACATTGATTACCAGCGACAATACCTACTACCAGCAAGTTCAGGAGGCTGCCGGTCTCGACTCGGCCTGGACGCATTATCATCGCATCGCAACAGGATTGGAGGCCGGTCCAACAGGCATTGCGCCATTGAGAGCGCAGGGCATCGCCGCGCTTCATCTCTACCGTGAGACGCTAAAGTTTGCCAGATCGGTGATGCAAGCAGAGCATTTAGCAATTGCCGAACAGGTCTTGCAAGTGGTGCAGTCAGCAGCGGAACGGCTTCCATTTACAGCAGAGGAGCAACACTGGCTCAAGAACGGGGGATGATATATATACCCTCGTTTGCACCGTGCATGCCCTTGCAATCTTTTAGTGCATTTCCACTTGACATCTTCGGGTGTGATGTCTATACTCCCCTCAAGGGAGGTGGTGTGAGATCATGGCTGTCTCGACTCCGCTTGAGGGTACTGAAATATAATCGAAAGCACAACCAACAGCCACTCGTCACATCTATAGAAGCGAAGGAGTGCGGAGAATATGCCCTCATACAATGGACGTATCGCCATCGTTGGCGTCGCTGAGTCAGATTACGGTCGAGTTCCCGATAAAACAGAGCTGCAACTCCACGCGCAGGCTACCTGGCGGGCGTTGGAGGATAGCGGGCTGCGTAAGGACGATATCGATGCCGTGTTCTGTAGTTCCCACTCAATGGGCATGCCCACTGTCATGCTCTGCGAATATTTGCGCATCTACCCGCGTTACAGCGATACCACCACTATCGGAGGCTCCTCATTCGAGGCCCATCTCAATCACGCGGTAGCAGCCATCCGGGCGGGCAAGTGTGAAGTGGCGTTAATTACCTATGCCAGCAACCAGCTTTCTAGCCGTGGACGCATGATCGGCACGGGAGGTCGCCCGGCGACGATCCCCGAAGCGACGTACGAAAGCCCCTACGGCAATACATTGGTGGGTGCCTATGCAATGGCTGCCCGCCGCCACATGCATCAGTATGGAACCACCTCAGAACAACTGGCGGAAATCGCGGTCGTCACACGCCGTCACGCGGGACTGAACCCGCTCGCAATGTACCGCGAACCGATCACTGTGCAGGATGTGCTCAATTCGCGTATGATCGCCGATCCACTGCACCTGTTCGATTGCTGCGTCGTCAGCGATGGAGGAGCGAGCATTCTGGTGACGACAGAGGAGCGAGCGCGCGATCTCAAGCAGAAACCGATCTTTGTGCTGGGCAGTTGCGAATGCCATACCCACGCCCATATTTCACAAATGCCCGATCTCACCGTGACCCCCGCCGCCATCACCGGGCCACGCGCCTTCGCCGAAGCTGGGATTACGCCGCAAAATATCGATATGGCGATGATTTACGACTCGTTTACCATCACCGTGCTGCTGCTACTCGAAGATCTGGGCTTCTGCAAAAAAGGAGAAGGCGGCGCATTTGTACAAAACGGACGCATTGCCCTGGGTGGCGAGCTGCCGATTAATACCGATGGCGGCGGGCTTTCTTCCAATCATCCAGGGATGCGCGGCATCTTCTTGATTACCGAGGCCACACGTCAGCTTCGCGGTCAATGTGGTCCACGCCAGGTTGAAGGTGCGAAACTGG
>DASTZT010000022.1:0-2099 GCA_035764225.1 Ktedonobacteraceae bacterium | reverse complement strand
CTCAACGCTGACCACAAACTCGCCAGCCGCCAGCTTTTCCTGTAGCCGTGTTTTGGAGCCTTGCTGAGGCAAGATAACTTCTTCCTCGATCAACTTTATCATGGTCGGCTTGCTCGTGACAGGCTCTTGCCCCTGATGCTTTTGTGCTTTTGAAGTCGTCAATGGTGTATGAGTACCATAGCGTTCGTCGAGTGCTTTGCGCATGGCTGCGATATGGCGCGGTGTGGTGCCACAGCAGCCGCCGATCAGATGGACGCCTGCTTGCACGAAACGTAGGGCGTAGTCGGCGAAGTAATCAGGCGTGGAGACGTAAAAGAAGCGGTTGCCAATGCGTGCCGGGAGTCCCGCGTTCGGTTGGGCCGAAAAGAGCATAGTGCCTGGAGCCTCTCCCTGTTGTTGCACTGCCGTAATCATCTCGTTCAGCACATCCAGCGTGGCCGCTGGCCCGACGCTACAGTTCGCGCCAATCACATCGACGCCAAGATCGTTGAGCACGGCAGCAACCCGTGTCGCGGACTGGCCGGAGAGCGTATGCCCGTCTTCATAGAAGCTCATCTGAGCCACAATGGGAAGCCCACCGATTTCTTTAGCGGCCAGCACGGCCTGACGCAGTTCCGCTAGATTGGAAAATGTTTCGAGGATCACGAGGTCCGCGCCACTCTCCTGCAACGCGCCGATCTGCTCTCGAAAGATAGCGCGTAGCTCGCTCAAGCGGTGTTCATCGGGCGCTTGCAGCGGACGGCCACTGGGACCGACCGCGCCAGCGATAAAAATGGGCAATCCTGAGATTTCGCGCGCCTCGCGAGCCAGTCGCACCGCACTGGCATTGATTTCGCGCACTTTATCGCTCAGGTTGTATGCTTCGAGTTTGGCTCGATTGGCTCCGAAGGTGTTTGTTTCAATAATTTGCGCGCCTGCGCTAATATATTCCCTATAAATACCCTGAATAATTTCCGGCTGTGTGAGATTGAGCGCATCAAAACACTGCTCATACGTGATGCCGCGTGCATAGAGCAACGTTCCCATAGCGCCGTCACAGAGTACCGGGCCTTGACGGAGTTGTTCCAGTAACGGATGTTTCATAAAAATGCATCTCCCACCGGGTTAAAAAATGTTCCTGATTCTCCTTATTGTACTCTTTTTTCAGACTTTGTGAAATGCGAAGTATGCCCTTTTTACCCCTTCTTATTACTGATCTCTAGATAAGCCTCTCAAACAAAGAAACCGGACGGCTCTCAATAGCCGCCCGGTTTGCCAATTATAATATTAGGTGTTTTATTGTATCTTAGTGAGCATTGACTTTGATCGTGCGAGCCTTAGCATGTTCTGCTTTGGGCAGGTTCAAGGTCAGGATGCCATCGTTATAGCTGGCTTCGACGCGCTCTGCATTGATGGGTGATGGCAACGTGAAAGCTTGCTGGTACTGACCCGCCTGGAAGCCGCTCCAATGTGAAGTCGCGTTTTCAGGAGCCTGGACTTTAGTCTCCCATTTCAAGGTAACGGTATCCTGCTGGATGGTGATGTCTACGTTCTCAGGTTTGGTGCCAGGCATTGGCATTTGCAGGACAAAGCCCTCCGGCGTTTCATATAGATTGGCTCCGACACCGCGACCAGCAAAGGAACTGGTGAGACGAGGAGAGATAAAGCTGTCCTCAAAGAGACGATCCATCGCTTCACGTAACGAAACAGCTTCACTAAATGGATTGTAACGGATAAGATTCGCCATTGTTTTTAATCTCCTTGTACCTGTTATATCAGGTGAGCTATGCTCTTGCTCACCCTTAACGTTTTTTCTTTACTGTCATTGTAACCCGCCAAGTGTTAGAGCAACGTATGCGATATATAAGAATTGTATTAGAAAACTTGATAATATAGCTATCAAACTTCATCTACTCGACGCATCGCCCGTATTCTGCTACAATGCGGAGGGAGCTGCAAAATATGTAATCTGAAGAGGGATGCCAGTGACCTTGAAACAACAAGCGACATCGCAAGAAATAGAATACCTCCTGACGAGAGGGGTCGCGCAGGTAGAAAAAGAGGCCGAGTTGCGCCGTCTGTTGCTTGAGGGCAACAAAGGCGAGCCATTACGTGTCAAG
>DASTZT010000021.1:0-5744 GCA_035764225.1 Ktedonobacteraceae bacterium | reverse complement strand
TTCCCTACGGAGAACAACAACTTGTCAGTGATGAGTTTCGAGGCCGATTACATACAATTACCGATGAAGAGGATCTCGACGAACTTTATGAGATTGCTGCCGATGAAGCTGAAGCTATAGATTTTACCAAGCAAATCACAGACCCCAACGAAACGATTCGTATTCTGGAAGTACTCTTAACAGAGCATGCAGCAGAACAGTTTCGAGCGATCTGGCATCATGATAGACCAAATGCTAAAGAATTTAAATTGTGCTTTGAGCGCATGAGATTTGCGACACAGTTGCGTACGCTATCGCACGATATATACTCTCGGAAACTCTCTAAAGGGGAACATGATATCTATTCTCAGGATCTTTCCTCACTCACTTTCCATTTTGGAAAACGCAGGCGTACAACGCAGCGCCCAGTTTTTCATACGGTGCCTAAAGATATCAAGAACTGTGCAGATAAAGAGGTAGATCGGGTCATTATTTCAGAGTTAGAAATGAAAGCTAACGGCAAATATAGACAGTTGGAACAGATAATAACCTCTCTCGCTTTTCCACTCGGACCCTTTATGGCTGTTAACGAGCTGATTGCCAAACTACAAAAGAGCACTCAAGAACCTAGTATTATATTGGTGCCATTAGGCGCGACGCCCATGATCGCCACGCAGTTTTACACATTACGCACCGCTGAGGGCCAGACCATTCGCGAGGTCGTGCTGCTTTACCCTTCGGGTATGCCAGCAATGCGTCAGAGTGCAGAGGTGGCAAAAAGCGCGTTTGATGATGAGAAGATCGCCTGCCGCAGCATCCCGATTCCTGAACTGAAGGACATAGATTCCAAAGATGCCTGCGAGATCTATGAAAAAAAGTTGGAGGAGACAATTGACGACATCTGCCAGCGACACTCTGGGGTGCAAATTGATCTGCTGCTCTCTGGTGGGCGTAAAGGCATGGCAGCCCTGGCAATGTTTGTTGCACAACGTAAAGGCATCCGTTATCTTTATCATACGCTGATTAACGACGTAGAGCTGAATCGGCGTGTGGAGGAGGAGACAAAGGTCAGCGCACTGAATCTGGTAAAGATTGACAGGCGTGAGCGAAACAATCGTCTTTTTCTACGTGCCTATGAAGGGGAGGGGCCTTACGAAAAATTTGTATGCTTCAAGATTCCCGTGTTGCCGGGCGGCAAAAAATAAAAGCTATTCAGCATATTGCAGGAGAGATACAAGATTGCGAGAAGAGGCACAGACAAAGGATACACACTCAATGGAACTACTACAAAACCCTACCGCCAACCCGACCAAGCTTTATGCGCTGTTCTTGAAGTTGCGCCCACTGCAACAGGGGACGCTGATGCCTTTTTCGGGGGAGATGGTGCATGGGGCATTTTTGCGCTGGCTGCGAGCGGCTGCGCCAGATGTGGCGGACTGGCTGCACGATGGACAGAAACGACGGCTTTTTACTTGCTCTAGCCTGCACTTCTCTCGGCCTATGCATACATCTTTGCGGGCTGAGCGCGAGAATATTCACTTGCCACTCGATCCGCGCCGGACGTATACCGTGCGCCTGACGCTGCTGATGGGCGATCTCTTTCCACTTTTTCATCAGGCCCTGATGCAGTTTAATAGCGCCGAAGTCAAAGGGCATAAACCACCCTTTATGCAACTGGGCAAACAGTTGTTTCTGCTTGAAGAGGTCGTGCTGGCGAATGATGAGCCTTCGGGTTGGACTGGCTTTACCTCGCTCACAAATCTGATTGAGAAGGCACATCAGCAGCCGATGGGTAGTAATGCTTTTTTTACACTCGAATTCGCTTCTCTGACGACTTTTAGTCGTGGCAGCAACAAAACTGGCTATGGCACCTACCAGGTGATGTTTCCACAGCCAGAGTACGTTTTTCATAATCTGATGCGCCGTTGGGAGGATGTTGCCCCACCAGAGCTGGCTCCCCTGATACAAAAAGAGCGGCTTGAGCAGTATCTGTTGGAAGATGGCATGATTGTGATCGATTACGATCTCACCGCGCATCATGTCCACTTCACGACACATCGCCAACGCGGCTTTATTGGCACCTGCACCTATCAGTTGCGCGGCCCCAATGAGCAGCCCACACCCGAAGCTCCCTTGACGGTCAAGCAGCAGTTCTACCTGCTGGCCCAACTGGCTTTCTATACGAGCGTGGGCTATAAAACCGCGATGGGATTGGGACAGGTTCGCCTCAAGACAGAGCGCACAGAGCACTAATGATGCGCAACCAGCACCTTCAATACTCCTGGCTGCCTGGCATGCTCAAACGCTGCTAGCCCTTCGTTCAACGAATAACGGGCGCTGATGAGTGAACGCGGATCGATCAGCTTCTGGCTCAATGCTCGCAAGGCGGGTGCAAAGGGGCCACAGCGCGAACCCTGGACGCGGATCTCGTCGATCACGATGGGAGCGAGATGGAGCTGGCTCTGCTGGGCAACCGTGCTTTTGAGCACCAGGGTTCCTCTTGCCCTCACCAGACGCAGCGCCATCGCCAACCCCTGAGCCGAGCCACTACATTCGACGACCACGTCCACACGGCGTCCTTGCTCTAAGGCGAACTGATCTGCGTCGGTCAGCAGATAGGTATGGACCCCACGTTGCTCCGCCAACGCCAGCTTCTCCTGATGCTTGCCAACCATCAACAGCTCGCAGCCGCTCAGCGTTAGCACCTGGGCCGCCAGTTGGCCCATCTTGCCATCGCCCAGAATAAGCACGCTATCCGTTGGCTTGAGATGCACCTGTTCGAGAATCTCGAAGTTGGCGGCGAGCGGCTCGACAAAGACGGCTTCTTCGTCGCTGACATTCGCGGGTACTGGATGCAAATTTTCAACTGGCAGCATGAGATAGTCAGCGAATGCGCCGTTGCGATTGACGATCCCAAGCGTAGTACGCGCCGGGCATTGCGATGGGATCGCATGGCTGCAATACCAGCAGTCGGGACGACGGCAAGCCGCATTAATTTCGCCCACGACTCGCTGCCCCTTCAAAGCTCCATAGCGTTCTTGAGCCGCCGCGCCATAAATTTCTTCGACGATGCCGACGAACTCATGCCCAAGCACCCCTTGAAACCCCATATAGCCCTGCACAATCTCCAGGTCCGTATTGCAAATACCCGTCAGCACGACCCGAATCAAAGCCTCCCCCTCAACCAGCGTGGGCATGGGATAGTCAGGCTGCAACGTCAGGCCAGCTGCTCCGTATACTAATGCACGCATCAAATATAATCCTGCTCTTTCTTGAAAAGTACATTTTTAAATACTATCGCTTCTCTCCCAATAAAACACGCTTTTTGTGAAGTGCTCTACTTCTCACTCCCACTGTGATTGATTTCATTGTAGCATCCATGAGGCCGCCATATACTTAAGATTGTACATAAGGGTCTGTGTTAGCACAAAGGAGTTTTTCATCATGAATAATAATCCTGAACAGCCATTTTCGCAGGAACAGCCGTCACAATACGCGCAATCACAATATGGAGAGCAGCCTCCGACGCAGTACGCACAACCGCAGTGGAATCAGCCACCAGCACCTTACGCTCAACCTCAGTATGGACAGGCACCAACACCTCCCTATGCTCAACAGCAGTACGGGCAAGCGCCAGTGCCACCGTATGCCCAGGCACAATATGGACAGGTACCCCCTTACGCTCAGCCACAGCCTAACGCCAATAATTTCGTCGCACGCTGGCTGATGATGGGTATTGCCGTGCGTATCGTGCTCATGATCGTGGTCCCGCTGATACTTTGCGGCGGCTGTGCCCTTATTGCCTTACTATCGTCGCTCCATTGAAAAATTGATGCATAGGATCATTTGATAATTGCAGGGGCGTCACGTTTTATTAATGAGTGGAAGCAACGTTGCTATTGTAATCTATGCGCCACAACGCTATACTAACGGCGCAGGCAACGCAAGGAAATAGGAAACCTACAGCAGAAATTATAAGGAGATCATCACTCATGTATAATGATCCTAGTCAACCACAGCAGCCACCCTACGGACAGCCCCAACCACCTTACGGGCAACCTCAGTATGGCGTGCCACCAGTTCCTGCCTACGTCGCACAGCCGCCACCGAAAAAGTCGTTGCGCTGGCTATGGATCACGCTTGGTATCCTGGGTGGTCTTTTTGTGCTCGTGTGCGGCGGGTGTGTTATTATATCTGCCTTAGGGATTAATCTCTTCGCCCAGGCAGTTGGCCCTGCCGTTACTGCTACCCAATACTATCAGGCGATCCAGGACCAGGATTATACCCAGGCTTATTCGTATATTGATCCCGCAGGCGCTTCCGTCGCGGGCCAGTCGCTCACGCAAACGGTTTTCACGACAGGAGCACAGGCAATTGATGCCCAAAAAGGCAAAGTCACCAGCTTCACATCGTCTGGCTTTAACGTCAATGGCAACACGGCAGCGGTGACGATGCTCGTCACGCGCGGCGGCCAACAATATACGGTGAACCTGGAGTTAAAGAAAGAGGGCAACGACTGGAAAATCACGAATGCCGACGGCATCTAGAAGATGGCATCTCGATGAACGACTATGATCTGATTGCTCCATTTTACGATATCGAGCACGCGCGCTTTAGCGAAGATCTGGATATGTACTACAACTTCGCTGAGCTTTGTGGCGGTCGCATTCTGGAACTGGCGTGCGGCAGCGGGCGCGTGCTCGTCCCTTTAGCGTGCGAAGGCTACGAATTGACGGGCGTTGACACTTCTCCGGCGATGCTCAAGCTGGCAAGCCAGCATTTACAAGCAAACAAAGTTGAGTCACGTTGTGTACTGGTGCAGCAGAATATTTGCACGCTGCACCTGGAACAGAAATTTCGCCTGGCCTTTATCGCGCTCGGTTCGTTCGCCCATATTACAAAGCGCAAAGAGCAGCAACTGGCGCTAGAAGCCGTCCGGGCACATCTGAGTACAGGTGGCACTTTTATTGTCGATATCAGCAACGACGATGCACGCTATATGGAAGAACTCAGCGGCCAGATGCTCCATCAAGGAACCTGGCAAAGTCCTGATGGCACGCTGGTTACGCACTTTGTCAGCCCGGCCTCGGCAATGGATCGGCATCAGCTCGAACTGACCCATTTTTACGACCAGCACCAGCAGGGCGGTCCCGTCCAGCGCACAGTCGTTACAACGCATTTATATTTGTTCGAGCGCCCGGAGCTTGAAATGTTACTTGAACGAGCCGGGTTTGTGGTCAAAGATATTTATGGTGATTACGACCTTAGCCCCTATCAACTGGAAAGTCCGCGCATGATCTATATCGCGGAAGCAAAATAAGCATCAAACAGGCTGGAGGAGTGTAGAACGATGATGGGTACGCCGTATAATGCGCAAACCCCATTGCACGAATGGAACCTTAACCCAACCGAAGCAATTGCGTTGCAGCAAGAGTTAGCCAAACGCATCATTCTGGAAGATCGCCTGCAAGAAGTTCGCCTTGTGGCAGGCGTTGATATGGCGCTCAGCAAAGACCAGGAGCTGGCTCATGCTGCCGTTGTCCTGCTGGCTTATCCAACGATGGAAATTGTCGAGCAGCATATTTACGAAGAGCCAATCCGCATGCCCTATGTTCCCGGCTTGCTCTCGTTCCGAGAAGCTCCTGCCGTCCTGGGGGCCTTTGCCAAGCTGCGTCAGAAGCCCGATCTGGTGATGGTCGATGGCATGGGGATCGCGCACCCACGCCGCATTGGCATCGCCTCACACCTGGGATTATGGCTCGAAC
>DASTZT010000020.1:0-10037 GCA_035764225.1 Ktedonobacteraceae bacterium | reverse complement strand
GCGTGAGCAAGAACACCGGCAGAACCACCGGTAACATTATCGTCAGGCAAAATGCCGTGAGCAAAAGCACTGGCAAACAGGCTGCGTTTGGGAGCACGAGCGCAAAGCAGATTGTGCCCGGCAATATTACCATCAAACAGGCTGTACCCGGCAATAACACAACAAAGCTTGCCGCCTTTAGCAATCATACGGGTGAGCTTGCCGCACCACGCAACGATATCAGCAGGCCCGCCGCCTATGAGCAGGCAAAGAGCATGAATACAAATAACGTGAACACAGGGAAAGTGGGAGTGTTTGGTGCAAAGACAGGGGAGAATACCGTAGTGGGGGGGAAACCAATGGAAGACAGAACGCAAATCAACCAGGCCGCCGGACCGCAACTGCTGACCGAGGCCGTGCTGATCTATCTGGACCAGCCTGAAGGCAGGCCGCGCCTCTCAGAAACGCGCCTGAACCCGGCCAAAGTAATGGAGATAGGCCGTCAGCCCGGCGTCTACATGCTGATCGACGAAGGCTCCGTCTCGCGTCGTCATGCCGAGATCATCCACGCTAACGGCAAATATATGTTGCAAGATCTTGGCAGCACCAATGGAACCTTTGTCAACGGTACGCGCCTCTCGCTCGACAATGCGCATATCTTGAAGCCCAACGACCAGATCCGCTTTGGCAAAGTCGTTACCTGCATCTTCCTCTTGCGTCCCGCCAGTGCTGAACAGACGAGGCGTCCCGTCATTGGGAGCCCCTCAATGGCGGGCATTAGCAAGCTGGACGAGATGGAAGCAAGCGACGAGAGAGCTTCGCAGGGGCAGCCAATGGTCAATCCCGACGGCTCGTTGCAGCTCTCTGGCGCGACAGACGCCGTGCCAGCCTCTATTGTGGAAGCCTTTAAGCGTTACCCAGCTCTGGTGGTGCTGACCGGGAAGAAGGGCAAGAAACGTCCACCCCTGGTCTATCTGCTCAGAGAGAACAAGCGTTTCGTCATCGGGCGCGATAAAGACAACGATATCGAGCTGGCCGATATGGTCGTGTCGCGTCGCCACGCCGAAGTATTCCCCGGTGCCGAGGGCTATTACATCCGCGATCTGGGCAGCAGCAACGGCGTCATGGTCAACCTGACCCGGATCGATAATCCCTATCTGCTTGGGCATGGAGACCGCATTGCGATGGGCAGCACCTTAATCTACTTTATTGACCTGCAATCTGGCTGGAGGGAAACGCAGCCAGTGCGTGCAGAGCGGGGCGAGAGGGCGCAAACACAGAGCAGACCCGCGCAGAGCAAGCAAGAGGTAAGCGTTGCAGCGAAGGCAACGCCAACAGGCTCGGCCCGTAATAAGCAGGTAAGTACACCCATGCCCCAGATAAAAATTTGCCCTCGCTGTGGGGTTGCTAACGTCAAAGTCGCACGTTTCTGCGCTGGCTGTAGCTCTCCGTTGGGCGCGTGATAGAAGAATTGCAAGGAAGCAAGATGCAAGTACAATCGTCAAAATCGCCTTTTGTCGTAGGCATAGGGCATCGGACAGACGTTCAGCCCTTGACAATAGAAGAGATTCGCTACGAGATAGATATGTGCATCGGCTGTGATCGCTGCATGCGTGCCTGTCCGGTCCCACTTTCCGCGATTATCAACATTGCCGATCTCAACCGTGCCACCATCTCCGACGAGATCGCGCCGCATGTCGCACGCTTTATTGACGAATGCGTCATGTGTGGCTCCTGCGTTCCGGTCTGCCCTGTAGACGACCATCGTGACCTGCTCATGCTTTCGCTCAAGCAGCGCCTCGGCATCCCCTGGGATGGCAAGGTCGATATGAATCGGTTGTTGAATTATCTTCCCCCCGGCTGGAACCTCCCCACGCTCCTTAGCCGCCTACGCGAGCAGCCCATGTTTAGCGATCCGCAGATTGTGCCGGATAACTACCTTTTGCACTTTGTTGCGACCTCAAAAATGCTCACCCTCATGCCCGGCACAGTTGTGATGCGCGAGGGAGAATTCGGGCGCGAACTCTATTGTATTTTGGAAGGAAGTGTTGAACTCTCCTCCGTCGGACCCGATGGAGCCGAACTGCCGGTGGCGGTGCTGCGTCGCGGCGAGTATATGGGCGAGCACGGCATGCTCACAGGCCAACAGCGCAATGGCACCGCCCGCTCGCAGACAGAAGCGATTGTGCTGGAAGTGCCGGAGCAGGTGATGCAGCGCCTGATGGAGATTGTACCCGCCGTGCAAAACTTCTTCGAGCAGTTGAGCACCGTTCGCTCCATCGAATCGATCTTCAAGCGTATGGCGCTGTTCCAGGGCATTAGCGGCGTCGATATTCGCCAGCTTGCCGAGCAGGCGCTGGTCAAACGCTACGACCGCGACCAGCGCCTCTTCACCGAAGACGATCAAGAGCAGCCAATCCGCGAGTCGCTGCATGTGCTGCTTGATGGCTTTGTCAAGGTCGCCCGTCGTACTGCCGCTGGTACCGGACGCGCCAAAACCGACGAACGCATCATCGCCTATCGTCAGGGTGGCGATTACTTCGCGGGTGGCCTGGATATGCTGGGAGACCGCCGCGCCGTTACCGTCACCGCCATCACGCGTACCACATTGGCGGAAGTGCCGCGCTACGCCCTCGTCTCGCTCTTTGCTCGCTATCCTGAGGTCAATCAACGTTTTCAGGAACGCTTACGCCTCTATCACAAGGCCAATATCGCCGCGCACAGCGCCGTCTTCGAGCCGCTTAACTATATGAGTTCTGAAGAGGTCAATACCGTCTCGGACGCTGGCGCTCGTGCCGGGCTGCATTCACTGGTCGAAGATGGCGTCATTGAGGGCACGGAAGTCCTGATCATCGACCTGGACAAGTGTATTCACTGCAACGAATGCGAAGAAGCTTGCGCCCGGCGGCATGGCCATTCGCGCATGAACCGCAAGGGCATGGTGGTAGGTAATATCAGCATTGCCACCGCCTGTCGCCAGTGCCAAGATCCCGTTTGTATGCTCTGTAGCCGCGCCGGTATCGCCCGTATGCCCGGCGGCGAAGTCTATATTACCGATAGCTGCATCGGCTGTGGCATCTGCGCCGAACGTTGCCCCTACGATAATATCTCGATCATGCCCTTAGATGATGAAGAGGAGGACAAGCTCTCGCAGCAGAGCTGGCGGCGCTTCGGCAGCTTTTTTACCAAAGGAGCAGGGAAAGAGCGTGGCAAGAAAATTCTCCCCCTGGCCGCCGCGCCCGGTCCATTAAACGTTCATCCGCCTGCCAGCTCGCTAGGAGAGATGCGCAAGAAAGTCGCCATCAAGTGCGACCTGTGCGCGGGCTATGATAATCAGGCGTGCGTGCAGGCTTGTCCGACCGGAGCGGCCATTCGCATCAATCCTGTCGCATTCTTCGGTTCAACCGAAGAAATCCTGCGCAAACGCGCAAAATAAGTTTTCCAAACCCTCAAGCGGGTCGAGGTACTTCGCATCGCTCTCTCGCCATCTCCCTTGAGGAACAATATAGATGCCATATCCCAGGTGTCAAGTTAAAAATGCATTAATGCATGAAAGAAGAGATATGGAGAGGAGAACAAATCGTATGTCCATCGCGACAAGACAACCGCAGCTAGCTCAAAAACGCACCATGCGGCGTCTCTGGAAAACGCCCTACTCAAAAGCACGCTGGCTCTGGCTCATTAGTGCGCTGGCCCTCTATATGGCGATTTTTGGCTGGTACTTTTATACCCTCAAAACGCAGCAAGACCCCGAACCAATTAACGATCCCCTCCGACTTTTCGGTATTATCGCTTTTATTATGGTATTTAGCACTGCCGCCTACTCATTGCGCCGTCGCTTTGTGCGCGGATTGCCTGGCAAAGTGCAGGGATGGCTCTGGATGCACACCTGGATCGGCATCGCTACGATCCTGGTCGTCTTCATGCACGATAACTATGGCCGCATCACGCACGATTACTGCACCAACTTCGCCTGCCTGACCGACACCTATTGGGCCACCGCCGCCCTCTTTGCCTTGATTTTCCTGGTCGTCAGTGGCATCATCGGTCGCCTGCTTGACCTGTGGCAGACGCATAACATCGCGCGCGAAGCAGGAACGAACGGCGTGGGCATTATGCGTGCCCTCGAAGAGCGTGTCCTGGAGCTGGAATATATTGTCGAGCGATTGTGCGCGGGTAAATCCGAACCGCTCAAGCAATATTGCCTGGTAGCTATTGAAGACGACGCAAGCTATAGACCATCTCAGCACACCGCCGTTCTGGCATCGATTATGCCCATTGAGCGCAGAGACTTTCAGCAGGCGGTTGAGACTTTGACCGAGCGTCTGGCTCTGGTCAAATCGCTCAAGCGGCAACAGCGGGCGCAACTGATTATTCGCGTCTGGCGGTCCGTTCACATTGTGCTAGCCTGCCTGGCTCTGCTCGTAATCGCCTATCATGGCATCATGGAACTGCTGGCCAATGTGTTGCACGTCATCACGCCTGCATGATCGCAATTATACGCATTATGCTTAATTTTGACGACAAATAAGTAACGTTACGCAGCAAAATCAGCACTGTACGTGTTATACTTTAGCCGTTGGGGACGGCGGGTATATTTGGGATCTAGATAAGGCATCGCCTCTATCTAGACTCTACGTTTGCAGCTATATTTAAAGCAGGATTAGCTACAGGATTATTTATCTGTAGGAAGATCGGGGGTATCCATGTTTTGTCCAAAATGCAACGAGCCACTGGAGGCGAACGCTTCATTCTGTGGAAATTGTGGGAATCAGGTAGCCCCCATCTACGCTCGCGGCGCAACTATCGGGGACGCAGTCGATAGGGCAAAGATAGGAGCCTGGGGCAGAGATTTCTCGGTTCAATCCCCTCCCCGGATTCCCGTTTCCTCGCCTGCGAATCAACCCTTGCGCAGCACGCCTCCATATCCGGCCATGCCCACACGCTCTCCCCATCTTGATAATGGGCCGGTGCTGCTTTTTTGCTTGCTGTTGCTGGTGGTCATTATCGCTGGTGGCACCGTTATCCTGATAAAAAATGGCAATAACCACAACGGAGCGAATGGCGCTATCCAGGGCCAGGTAACATTTAGCGATAACCAGAGTGGCCAGGAGCATACCAATACGCTCAATATCAACATTACCGGGCTGAGTGCTCCTCCTTCCGGTTCTCAATATCATGCCTGGCTGGTCAACGATCAAACGGAGCAGCTCCTCTCCTTAGGCATACTAATTGCGCAGGATCAGAAGTTCACGCTCAATTTTACCGACAAAGGCATCAATCTACTGGCACAGGGAGATAAAGTGGAGATTACGCAAGAGCAAGGCTCTGTAAAATTGCCAACCGGCAAAGTCGTGCTTTCAGCTAAATTCCCACCCCTGGCCTTTATCCATATCAGACACCTGCTTGTCAGCTTCCCAGGCACCCCCGGCAACATCGGCTTGCTGGTAGGGTTGCGCGACCAGGCGCGCCAATTGGACGATCAGGCGCTCTTGCTCAAAAACGCCTCATCTAGCGGCAACCCTTTTATGGTGCAGTGTTTTACCCAGAGCATCATCCATATCATCGAGGGCAACGCCGCCAACTCTTCTCGTGGATTCCCTGCCATCTGCGCGACGCTCAATATTCCCTTAAGCGGCGATGGCTTCGGGCTGCTTGGTCCAAAGGGCTACGTCGTCATGGCCGCCACGCATGCCTCTCTGGCGGCAACCCAGGCCGATTCAACGGACACTATCAAAGTTCACGCCCGACATGTCATTATTGCCACCGATAATATCAAAGGCTGGGCGACCACCGTTGATCAGGATGCCCACGCGCTCCTTACCAATCCTGATGATGCGGCCAAAATTCAGGAGATTGTTACCCTCTCCAATCATATCCTGAACGGAGTCGATATTGATAATGACGAAAGTATTGACCCTGTGCCTGGCGAGGCGGGAGCTATCACCGGCTATATTCACGCCCAGTTGATGGCAACCCTCACGCTAGCCCCTTAAAGTGGGTAGAAATAACCGAAAAACAGTTTACGATGAACAGTCGAATAGTTTGGTAGCATCGCACTTATATGAGCAGGTGAGGAAATATGTACAACGAAAGCAATACGCCCTTTAAAGTCGCGGTCGTCCAGGCCACTCCCGTATTTCTTAATCGAGCCGCGACCGTCAGCAAAGCCTGCGACCTGATCGCTACGGCTGGTCGCGAGGGGGCACGTCTGATCGTCTTCCCCGAAGCGTTCATTCCAGCCTATCCCGACTGGGTGTGGACTGTCCCATCCGGTGAGGAGGAAGTATACAACGAGCTGTACTCCGAACTGCTTACCAACGCCGTGACCATCCCCAGTGCTGCCACCGAGACGCTATGTCGTGCCGCTCAAGCAGCCAATGCCTTCGTTGTGATGGGCATAAGCGAGCGCAACAGCGATGCGAGCGGGGCCAGCCTCTACAACACCTTGCTCTACATCGACGATCAGGGCAATATCATGGGCAAGCACCGCAAACTCGTTCCCACCGGGGGAGAGCGTCTGGTCTGGGCGCAGGGCGATGGCAGCACCTTGCAGGCCTACGATACTCCATTCGGCAAGCTGGGCGGCCTGATCTGCTGGGAAAACTATATGCCGCTTGCTCGCTACTCGATGTATGCCTGGGGCACACAAATTTACGTTGCCGCGACCTGGGATCGTGGACAACCCTGGCTCTCCACGCTGCGTCACATCGCCAAAGAGGGACGCGTCTACGTCCTGGGCTGTTGTATTGCGATGCGCAAAGACGATATCCCCGATCATTTCGCGGTCAAGCAGAAATTCTATGCCGAGTCCGACGAATGGATCAACGTTGGTGACAGCGCCATTGTCAACCCCGACGGCTTTTTCATCGCTGGGCCTGTGCGTCACAAGGAAGAGATCCTCTATGCCGAACTCGACCCGCGTCAGATGCGTGGCCCCAAATGGATGCTTGATGTCGCGGGCCATTACGCCAGGCCGGATGTCTTCGAACTGATCGTTCACACCGAACCGCATCCGATGATTCGGGCCACACCGAAGAAACCATAACAGTTCCCGCTTGTTTTTCAGCGCTGGTACAGTAATCTTGAGAAAGACTACTGTACCGTTTCGGTTTGCACCTGCTCCGCCTCGCCAACGGTTCTGACAGGCGCTGCTGTACCTTGTTGCTGCAACCTGCTGATCTCGTTTTCCAGAATGCGCCGTACAATGGCAACCGTACAGGCATAGGTCGAGTCCATGCCAAAGTACGAGAGGCTGCCCGCGCCCAGATTTTTGCCTCGTGTGTAGGGGGTATCCGATGCATAGTGCAGGATGCCCAGCTCGTAGGGCAGGCGGGCAAAATTGATGTTTTCCCCCACCGGATAACGCAGCAAGTACTGATCTTCGTAGACGGCGTTGAGGTAAGGGCCGCTCTCCATCTCCACCACTGTGAAATTGGCCTGATAGTAGAAGTCCAGGTATTGACGATTTTGCAAGAACGTCCCTTTGGCCGAAATCGCTTTCTGATTATCCAGCACCGAGCCATAAATCAGGTAAGGCTGCACCTCTTGCGCCGTGAAGCAGTTATCTAGCCAGTAGGTGTTCTGGCTATGTTCATCCATCACGACATTAGAGATCATCACATCGCCAATGCTGCCATTGAGCGTGGCCGCCTTCCCCAGGATGTAGATGCCGCGAATCTGGGTCTGATTCTCCATAATCTCACGCATCATCCGATAAGCTGCCATTCCCAGCGGATAATCAATATTCAGGATAATGGCCTGGCTGTTCGTCAGCAGGTCCATATTCGACATCCGGCAGCGCGGATCAATCTCTATCTGGTGCAGCCTGGAAAGCTCGAAAATCTGGGCGTCGATCTCCAGCCCATGACGTGCGTTCACTCGCCAGACGCCCCGCTCTTGCTCCTCGCGTACACGCTTGGCCGCGAACTCTCTGCCCTGCGGCGTATGACTCCACTCGCGGGCCACAAAGTAGAGGAAATTCTGCCAGTTGCCCGGCACCAGCCCCTGTTGCAGCTTGCGGCACTCGTCGGCAAGGTACGGGTCGTGTCCCCGTAGCGCAAAATTGACCAGCTCCTTTTCATGGTTGAGCACGGAACCAGACAAGAGGTTCATGATGCTATGCGTGTTGCTGGAGACAAAGTAGATGGGTCGGTCTGGCTGGCCCAACGTATCTAGCAAACTCTTGACCGGATTCCACCACTGATGCGTGGCTCTGACGTATCCCACATGCGAGCCGCCAAGCATCCGCATATTAAAGCTCTTGCGATGCTTGCCAATCACCAGCAGGTTCTCCCACAGATGATCGCCCCAGATCACTTCCATCCGTTCCCAGTCATCGGGCGCGATGTGTAGCCTTTCGCGCACGACTTTGTTGATTTCAGCGAATACCGGCGAATTGCGATCCATGCGCGCCTCTAAGAGCTGCATCGTCGTTGGCTCGGCTTTGAGCAAGTAGTAGATTTTGTTCCATTCGATCTGAAAGGCGACCAGGATGGGAACAATATCATCTGTATCGCTCACGCTGGCGACATAAGCGGCTAACGTTTGCTTGCCATCATAGAACCATTTGCGCCGCCGCGCTGGGGCTGTTACTGCCTCCCACGTCTCGACATGAAAGCCCTGCTGCAAAAAAACTTCCTCTGACTGACCCAACAAGACCAGATCGCAGTTGATAATCGCATCTGGTAAGCGCAGCACGCTGTAGATGAACGCCGACATATCGGGATAGGGCGAACGCGCATCAGGATGCAGGCTGGAATCGATATTATAATGCGCCTGCACTAGCGCCTTCAGGCTGACCTCGCCCGAACTGCGCAACAGCGTGTTATAGGTCCGAATGTACATCTCGACATCGCGCTTGCCCGCCTCGTGGTATTTCTCTCCGTGCTCAATAGTGGGGAGGATGGTAGAATTTCTTGCCTTCTGATGATCGAGCAGTTCATCTTCGGAGCGGCGTACTTCAATATGTCGGGCATCTGGGGAAGGCTCAAACCTGGATAACTCACCATTATAACGTGGGTGGTCGTTGTCCTGATCTTCATTTTTCTGTTTACGTGGCATTATCGTGCCTCTATTCTTCCGTTTATCCTTGATAATAAATTCCTTGTTTTCCTTTAATTATACGTGGCAAAGAGGCGTTATGGTAGTGGGGAAAGCTGACAATTTTTTGTATGTTGATGAATTTCATCCCCTACGATACCGCTTCCTGATGCAGTTACTTTTTATCCAAAAACAAAAATCTCTATTCCAAATCATGCTACTACATACATAATTTCAACGTATACTGATTTTAGGAGGTGTTGCCAAAACGTTTAGTACCCCCATACTTGACGTTTCCCCCAGGCAGCATCTCCCCCTTTCGCGCTCAAAGAGATCAGACCGAAGGAAGAGGGACTAGCGCCAGATCAGGGTGTCATCGCTGCCTGGGGTGCGCTCCTCTGTAGCATCGCCGGGAACGCGCCTCCACTCGCAACGCACCTCCCTATTCAGTAATAACTTGCGCATAATCATATCATAATCAGCAACGCTAAAGCGACCAAAACTACCCAGTAATAGCTGCTGACGCAGGTCAGGCCAACGGCGTATCCGCTGAGCCTTCCCCTGTTGCAAAGCGCGTTGGTGAAGCTGCTCTAACGCTTCCTCAGCGCGTTCCCTCTGTTGGGCAGCGAACCATTCTGTACCCAGTACCCCCTGATGGCTCTGCTCATTGACATTGTGTCGATAGCGGTAAACCGCGTCATTCATGCTCAGCAGGCTATCCTGTCGCCGTGTCGCGAAGAGCAAAAGATACGGAGCCGCTTCCACAACGGCGGGTCGTGTCTGGATCGGCAATGTAATAGGCTGGACCGGAAGCTGAAAGTGTCGCTGCATCCCGGCTGTGAACAATGCAATAAAGCCATCAATCGCCTGCGCCCGCTCCTCATCTTTTGTCGGCAAAGCCTTCCAGCGATCACTGCGCAACAATCCGGTCAGTATCCCCGCCTGTTCGGACGAGCGACGTGCCAGCAGCAAGCAGGCCTCGATTTGCTTATACGAGAGCAGCAAACATAGTTCGG
>DASTZT010000019.1:0-9010 GCA_035764225.1 Ktedonobacteraceae bacterium | reverse complement strand
TGGCATTGTCAATAGCATCAGCACCATCAAGCTTGCAAACGATGTAACGACTCAATATATCAAATCGGATGTTCGCCTTGCCCCCGGTAATTCGGGAGGGCCATTGCTCAACGCTGATGGTCAGGTGGTCGGCATCAATGCCATGATCTTTGGTGGCGATCTCTCCGTTTCCATCCCCAGCAAGACGGTTAGTGAATGGTTGCTCAATCTTTGAAAGTTCTAAATGTGCATGAAGCTGTAGTTTTGGAAGTGCCTGCAGGTCGTAAGATATGTAGGCACCCAGGCTCTATTGTTAATTCTTCACAAGCTTATACAGTGGATTTTCTCGTCATCACTACCACAGCCCCTACTAGTATTCCTACTGTTACTCCTAGCATTGCTCCTACTACTATTCCTCCACCAGTATTCCCCTCTATTGCTCCTATTATTGCTCCTACTACTATTCCTGTGATCATGCTGATCAATGCTCCTGTTACCAATAATGTCAATCCTCTTTTCTCTTCTCTTTCTTTTTGCATACGTTGAGCAAGAGCTTGGTTACGTCGTTCTGCTTCTTTTTGCATACGTTGAGCACGTAGTTCCGCCTGCTCTTGCAGATGGTCGTCAAGAGCTTGCTCGTAATTGCTGGCGAGAGGTAACCCTACAATCTGGGCCAGACCTGCTGGATCGCCGTAATAGAGAGCATTGCGCCAGAGCATCTCCAACTGCATGCGAGCTGCAGCATTATCCCGCTCGTGAACAAATTGCTGTGCTTGAGTATACATCCAGGTAGCTTGTTCGTTTTGTTGGGCAATACATAGGCGCTCCTGGATACTCTTTGCCACGGACTCTGTTGGCTCTAAAACCAATTGCCCGGCGATTTCTTGCCTTAATGGCTCTAATATCAACAAGTCCTGCCATGCCTGCATCTCATCTTGCCAGCGAGCCTGAGAAGCCGCGTCTCGTGCCTGCTGCAAGCGCACGGGGATCAACTGGCGCAAACTGCGGATCTGTGTTTTGGCAGTCTCTATCTGGGAAGGGGTAAGACCTCCCATGGTGATAATTTTTCGTAATGAGTGAAATGCCTGCTCTTCTTCCCCCCGCGCCTGTGCTTGAACCGCTTCCCGCCAGAGCTGCTCAAAAGAATTAGATTGTGGTGTAGGCTCTTCACTCTGATCATTACGTAAAGGAGTAATCGGGATAGGAGACACGAATGGAGCGGCTGGTAACTGGCAGGCATCTGCCAACGCGAAAGCGAATGCCTCGACATTTTTAAAACGCTGTTCTGGCTGCTTGGCAAGGGCTTTGAGAATGACTTTTTCCACTTCTGGTCGAAGTGCCGGGACTTTCTCACGCAGCGGAGGAGGAGGGACAGAAATATGCTGGGCGCACAGCTCAGCAAAATTGCCAAGGAAGGGGTGGTCTCCGCTGATCCATTCGTACACCACAACTCCTAAAGAGTACTGGTCACTGGCAAAGCGCGGTTTGCCCCGGATTTGTTCGGGCGACATATAGGCAGCCGTTCCGGCAATGTTCTGGGTGCTGAGATCGCTGGTGGCCTGGACGATCAGAGCGATGCCGAAGTCGCTGAGCAGGATTTCATCGCTTCTCCCAAGCAGCATATTCTCCGGTTTGATATCGCGATGAATGAACTTCTCGTTATGGGCATATTGAAGCGCGTTCGCTACCTGTTTGACGTAGGAGACAATGGTAGAGAGGGGAAGGCGTGTCCCTCTCGAATGGAGTTGCCGCAACGTTCCTTTTGGGGCATAGTCCATAATCAGAAAAGGCGTTTTATCATCTATCCCAAAGTCGAGGATGCGCACGATGTTGGGATGAAGCAGGCACGCGACGGTCTGGGCTTCTTGCAGGAAGGCATCAAGTTCTTTTTGCGTCGCCACTTTCGTCAACAGAAGCTTGATGGCTGCTGGCGTCTTGAGATAGGCGTGTTCGCCCAGATACACCGCCGCGAATCCTCCGCTACCGAGCTTCGCGGTAATGCGATAATTGCCAACTTGTTGTCCGATCCAATCTGCCATTGATGCACCTCCTGAATAAGTACTGATAGCCTTTTATGTACAGAAATGAGCTGTTTTTAATCCTGTCAACCGTAGTTCTCTATTGTTCAGAACTATAACATAGGAGGAGCTTTTTGATAATAGGCGTATCCAGGGGAATTGTGCAATCGCTTAAGTTGGGATACGCCTATTAAACACAGGCGTGTCCCAACTTAAAGCATATATTAGTGGTACTCTTTCAGCAACGGCTCAATCACTTCTTCAGCGACGCGGTGGACGATATGTTCGGGGAAAGGGGGCCTCAGGTTCATGACAAGGTGGTTTGCACCCGCCTCGATAAACGTCTGGGTCATCTGGAGGGTCGTGCTGAGATCGTCTGGCCGCACGGGGATCTGCACTGAACGTTCGATGGTGGCGGGATCGCGTCCGATGGCGGCGCAGTGACCATCGAGCACCTCGTTCTTATGTTGGAAAGCGTCAACGGGACCACCGGCGAAGTTCCAGATATCGGCATATTTCGCCACCATGCGTAGCGTGAGCTGTTCGCCACCGCCGCCGATGACGAACGGCGGGTAAGGCTTCTGCACTGGCTTGGGTTCGCAGTATGCCCCTTTCAACTGATAGTATTTGCCCTCAAAATCAGTCGTTTTTTGGGTCCAGAGCAGGCGAATAAGTTCACATGCCTCACCCATGCGGCGGATACGTTCGCCAGTGGCATAGAGCGGAATGCCATAAGACGAGTGCTCCAGCTCATTCCAGCCTGCTCCAATGCCGAAGTCTAGCCGACCGTGCGAAATAACGTCCAGCGTCGCCCCAATCTTGGCCAGTACAGCCGGGTGACGATAGGTATTGCCGGTAACCATCAATCCAATCCTGAGTCGCTGCGTCAGCGCCGCGAAGGCTGCTAGCAGCGTCCACCCTTCCAGACATGGCCCCGTCACATCACCCACTATCGGGTAAAAGTGATCGAAGAGCCATGCATGCTCAATCACGGGAACGGTCTCAGCCTCCTGCCAGACCCGCAGCATATCTTCGTAGGTTGTATGCTGCGGGGCCGTCTTGATGCCGAAACGCAAAGCTTTTCCTGTAGCCATAATCTCGCGCTCCTTGCTAAGCTAAAAAATTTGCTTGCTATTATATACGCTTATATACGTTCAAGCGGTACAAAACCCAGAACCCGCAACACATTATTCATGGTCTGGATCGTTGCTGTGATCAGCAAGGCTCGGAATGCTTTCACCTGTTCGTTGGTCTCGCTCAGGATGCGTGGCGTATGTTCGTAAAAATCGCTCAGATGGGCGGCCAGGTCGTAGGCGTATGCTGCCAATAGCGATGGCATGGTTTGCTCGCTCGCCTCAGCCAGGCGGCGCGGATAGGCATCAATATGGCGCAATAGCTCCCATTCGCTCTGTTCCAGTTGCTCCGGGAGTTGCTCTAACTGTTCTGGCACCTCATAACCGGCTTCCTGTAAACGGCGCAAGATCCTGTTGGCGCGAGCATAGGCATATTGGAGATAAACGCCGGTATCGCCGTTTGGCCGCAATACTTCATCTATATCAAGCGCGATAATCTGTTGGAGATTGAAGCGGATCATAAAGTAGCGGATAGCCGAGGCAGCCAGGATCGCCATCGTTTCAGCGGAAAGATCCCCTTTTCCCTCCTGCTGACTTACCTCCTGCATCCGTTTAACCGCCGCGTTGATCAGATCGTCGGCTTTGATCTCGATCCCTTTGCGTCCCGACATGGGGTAAAATTCGCGCCCATCGGAGGTATCGACGCCCAGAGTGGCGGCGGTGGCGGCGGAGAGCGTTACTACCTCGTATGCCAGATGTTTAGAATTATCGGCCTGCTCGCTATATCCCAGGCGGCGCAGGCTCTCATAGACGATCTGTTGCAGGTAGGACTGACGGACATCAATCACATTAATCACGCGTTTGGCATGACCGAATTGCGAGGCAGGAGCCTCTTCAGCCAGGGGGGATACATCTTTAGGGGTGCGCATCGTCCAGAGCCTGCGCCCATCGTGCTGAATGCCCCAGAGCGCGAAGCGGAATTGCACGCCGATACCAAGATCGTCGGTGAGGCCGAATTTCCAGAGCTGGTAGGCGATATCTTTGGCGGTGTAGGTCGCGGTTCCATCGCTTTTGACGAGAATCTTGTCGCTGGTGCGGTCTCCCTCGCTGGTTTGCGTCTCCCCCTCGCCAAAGGGCAGCACCCAGCAGCCTGCCGCCGGGCCTGTCTCCGGTTTTTCCAGCAGATTGCGCTGACGAAGCACGTCAAATGTGCGTCTCCACAATCCTGATTGCAGGATAGCGGATTCCCAGGGGAGCACATCGTAGGAGATATTAAGCCGGGTCATGGTGTTGAGGTGGGCCTGGACGATCTGGCGCGAGATGTCCGCCGCCATCGCCGGGTAATCGGGACCGGATTCTGGTTCTTCCCCATGCTCAATCGCGTGCAGTACCGTTTTGCGCAGCTCAACCGCCTGCTTGCCCAGATCGGACTCTTTGTCATCGTAGACTTTACCAATGGCGACGTAGACGCGTGAACAGTAGTAGTCGAAGGATTCGCCTGGCAGCAGCTCGTTGCCCTGTGGAAGCTGGAGCAGACCTTTTTGCAGCAGCGCGAATCCCACCACCACATCGGCCACCTGGACGCCCGAATCATCGATGTAGTTGTCAGCCTCAACCTGGTAGCCCTGAGAGCGCAGCATCCGCACAACGGTATCGCCAATACAGGAGTTGCGCAGGTGTCCCACATGCGCGGCTTTGTTACTATTGATATTGGTATGCTCAACAATAACTTTTGTGCCAACACCCATCTTACTTTGGCCGAAGTCCGCTCCTGCATCCAGCACTCGTTCAATAATTACTTTGCCCATCTCCGGGCGATTCAGCCGAAAATTCAGATAACCTGGCTTCGTGACTGTAATCTCCTGGATGGCGGAGGTCGGCATAGCGCGTAAGATCGTTGCCAGCCCTTCAGCAATTGGCAGGGGAGGACGACCCAGTTTATTTTTCCCGGCCCAGGACATCACGGGCATCGAATAGTCGCCAAAGCTACTCTGTGCCGAAAAACGTAAATCTATCGGTAACAAGTCAGCGTCAAATGCAATCTGCTCCTGCGCCAGGTACATCGTCACAGCAGCTTTAATAAGAGCGGTGAGATATTCATATAAATCCTTCGGTGTTGCTTCAGCCATGTTTACCTCATTCGGTATGGTCATTAGTGTTCTCCTCTGCGACCCGGAATAATTCCTCTTAACTATAGCTTAGCCCTGTTAGATGGTCAATATGTGTTAATAGAGAGATGACCACAGGGATTGCTCCCTGTGGTCGATCTAAGAGCTGTGCTAACCTGATATTGCGCGATTAGCCATCAAGCGTGCTGATATCGCCGATAGGCTCGCCCAGCTCCCTGGCACGGATGACACGACGCATAATTTTGCCTGAGCGCGTCTTAGGCAAGCTTGGAGCGAATTCAAGCTCGTCCGGCACGGCCAGCGCGCCAACGGTGGTGCGAACGTGCAGCTTGAGTTCCCTTTCCAGTTCTACGGAAGCCGTGTAACCCTGTTTCAGGATGACGAAAACTTTGACGTGTTCGCCCTTTACTGGATCGGGTTTGCCGATGGCCGCCGCCTCCGCGATAGCTGGATGGCTCACCAGGCTGGACTCAATTTCCATCGAACCCAGGCGATGGCCGCTGACCTTAATCACATCATCGACGCGGCCCTGAACGCGGAAGTAGCCGTCCTGATCGATAGTGGCGGCGTCGCCAGCGAAGTAGACGCCGGGAATGGTATCCCAGTACGTTTCGTAGCGGGCGGGATCGCCGTAAATCGTGCGCATCTGGGCGGGCCAGGGCTGTCTGACGATCAGAAAACCACCTTTGCGTGCTCCAACGGAATCGCCGTTCTTGTCCACTACGTCGGCTTCGATGGTTGGCAAGGGGCGGCTGGCGCTGCCGGGCTTCAGGGGCAAGCGGATGGTTGGGCTGATCAGAATCATACCGGTTTCCGTCTGCCACCAGGTATCCATAATCGGCAGCTCGTTCCGGCCAATGTTCTGGCGATACCAGATCCAGGCTTCGGGATTAATTGGCTCGCCCACCGAACCGAGCAGGCGCAGGCTAGAGATGTTGTGTTTGGAAGGCCATTCCTCACCGAAGCGCATCAGGCCACGAATGGCAGTCGGAGAAGTATAGAGAACCGTCACCTTGAATTTCTCGACAATACTCCACCATCTGTCAGGAGCAGGGTAGGTCGGGGTGCCTTCAAACATCACATTGGTGGCCCCATTCATCAATGGGCCATAGATAATATAGCTGTGGCCCGTCACCCAGCCCACGTCAGCGGTACACCAGAAGATATCGTTGTCTTTGATGTCGAAGACAAATTTGGTCGTAGCGTAGACGCCCACGCCATAGCCGCCGTGAACGTGGACAACACCTTTGGGTTTGCCCGTGCTCCCGCTCGTATAGAGGATGTAGAGGAGATCCTCGCTATCCATTGGCTCACACGGCACAACTGTATCTTCAGGAATATCGGACAGCAACTCATCCCAATAAAGATCGCGACCAGCCTGCATTGGCACTTCAATGCCCTGGCGGCGTACCACAATGGCTTTCTCGATGGTCGGAGTCTCAGCAATGGCCTCATCGGTGATCTGCTTGAGCTGAATGAGCTTGCCGCCACGATGGCTGCCATCCGCAGTGATGACTACTTTGGCCTCTGCATCGTTGATGCGGTCTCGTAGTGCGCTGGCGGCGAAACCACCAAAGACGACCGTATGTATCGCACCCAGGCGAGCCACTGCCAGCACCGCCACGATCTGCTCCGGGATAGCAGGCATGTAAATGGCAACGCGATCACCTTTCTTCACCCCCAGGTTTTGCAGTCCTTTGGCGAACTGGTTGGTCATGCTATACAGCTGTTCGTAGGTGATGGTACGCGTTTCGCCGCCGTCACCTTCCCAATAAAAAGCAATTTTATGGCGCGTGGGCGTCTGCATATGGCGATCAAGGCAGTTGTAAACGATATTACACTTGCCCCCTACAAACCATTTGAAAAAAGGCCGGTTGGTCCATTCAAAAGTGGTTTGCCAGGGTTCGAACCAGTGGAGCTCCCTGGCGAGGTCATTCCAGAACTCAAAGCGGTTTGCCAGCGACCACTGGTAAAATGACTCAAAGTCATCAAAGCCCTTAGACTTCATATAGGCGGTAATATTGGCATGTTCTACCGCATCAGCGGGTGGAGTAAAAACTCGCTCCTCTGTTAAAATAGTATCTGTGTCCTCAAAAAGGTTACTGCTCATATCGGGGTATCCTCCTCCTCTATCTATCAAAGCAAATACAAGTGTTTTGCGGATCAACGCTGCCTTATTGTAGAACACGTCTATCAAGTTTTCAATGGGCAAGCAGATCAACCTTTGTCTCGACATCTCCCAATTTTTGGTTTATATTAATGATTGATAGATTTGACCGAAGCGAGTTTAGACACTCAATCGTATTGTAAAGAGAATCGTGGGACGGTAGATGATTCTGAAGGAGCGGGATGTTGTTATGTGGGAAGGGGTTTTCCTCCAAAAAGAGAAAAGGCCCTTTCCTGGATAAGTGTTCAAGCATGTAATGCAAAGAGAATACTGTGTTCCCTAGTGAGGGATGAAATCTATGGAACATAACTATGAAGCGCCCAATGATTTCCAGGATCATATTTCTCCTCTAAGAAAGCAGCGTTCCCATGTCCGTCTCAGACAGTGGTGGCGGATACATGCCAGAAAGCTGTGGCAGAGTGTGTCGCCTTGTTTTTGGTCTGTACAGTCTAAGCAACGCTCATCTGGCGGCTGGTGGCGTCGCCCATTAGCCGGGTATGCCGTCGCTTTCCTGCTACAAAACCTTATTATAATATTGTTTCTTCGTGTTTTTCCTGATGATGCTTTTCCTGATGTTGCAGCTCTTCTAGTGGTTTTGCTCGCCTCTCGCATTTGGGGAATTGGTCCAGGTTTTTTTGCAACGCTTATAGGAGCATTATTACTCTATCTCTTTATCATCATTCCTCAATCTATAGCGGGACTACCTTTGCAGTATCTTATTGAAACCGGGCTATTCATGCTGACAGGGGTGATTGGCAGTCTGGTAGTTTGTTATATAGAATTTGCTCGCCTGAAGGCCGAAAAAGCCCGTCAGCAGCTCTACGATCTTTTTGTCCAGGGGCCTGCTAGCGTGATGATGCTGCGCGGCGAAACTCATATCATTGAGTTTGCCAATTCAATGATGTGTAAAACCATGGGCCGTACCGATCTTGTTGGGCAGACGGTGAAGCAGGCATTGCCCGAATTCGCTTTGCAAGGGTTTGTCGAGAAACTGAACCAGGTTTATGCTACCGGTATCCCATTTGTCGGCACTGAGGTGCTGGTCCAGATTGATCGTCAAGGTAATGGCTGCCTGGAAGAAAGCTATTTCAATTTTATCTATCAACCTGCTTTTGGTATGCATGGGGCAGTTGAGGGTATCCTGGTGCATACTGTTGAAGTCACGGCACATATTCGCGCCCGTCAACAAGCAGAGGAATTGCTGCTGCAACGGCAAGCTGAGCAACAGATTTTAAGCGAAAGAGAGCAACTTTTTCGTTTACTGGCTGAGCATGCGGAAGATGTGATCTATCGCTATCGTATCTTGCCTGCATTTACCTGTGAGTATGTTAGCCCGTCTGTTACCGCCATGACTGGCTATACCCCCGAAGAGTATTACGCTGAGCCTTTTCTCACCTTGAAGCGCCTCCACCCAGGCTATTGGCCAATCCTGGAGGGATATGGGCATGGTATCCATTCCCTGGATGATCCTCTGCTGATGCGCGGAGTGCATAAAAATGGCAATGTGGTTTGGATGGAGCAGCGTAACAAGCTCATTTACGATCAGGATGGCAATGTTGTGGCGCTGGAGGGTATTTCTCGCGATGTAACCGCACGCAAACTGGCGGAGGAGACGTTACGGGCCAGCGAGGAGATGTACCGCAC